>NZ_JASATH010000062.1:0-38280 GCF_038440215.1 Inquilinus sp. OTU3971
CCCCCCGGGTGCCCCCGGCACCGTGCAGCGCCCGCACCCGCCCGATCAGGATGGCGTGGGAGTGGCGGTCGATCCGCTCCTCCAGCTCGCAGTCGAAGGCGACCAGCGCATCGGCCAGGATCGGCGCGCCGGTGGCCAGCTCGATCCAACGCGCGGCCTCGAAGCGGGCCGCGCCCTTCTCGCCGTTGCGGCCGGCGAAGCGGTCGGCGATCGGCTGCTGCGACGCCGCCAGCACATTGACCCCGAAATGCCCGTGCCGGACCAGCAGCGGCCAGGCCGAGGCAGATCGGTTGACGCAGACCAGCACGGTCGGCGGATCGGCCGACAGCGACACCACCGAGGTCGCGGTCAGGCCGTTGCGCTCCGCCCCCAGCCCGACGGTGACGATGCTGACCGCCCCCGCCAAATGGCGCATGGCGCCGCGGAAGGCGTCGCCGGTCACCGCCGGCCGCGACTCCTCCAGGGGCTCCAGGCCGGCGGCGGCCAGGGCAAGCAGGGTGTCGAGGCTCATTTCCCGGCCAACTCCGCCAGCACCGGGTCGTTGAACGAGCGGTCGAGGACGGCATTCGCGTCCAGCTGGGTCTGGATCAGCCCGGCGCGGAGATAGAGGTCGATGGTCTTCTGCTCGTCGGCGACCACGGCATCGTCGATCGCCACCGGCCGCACGGCCTGGCGGGACAGGTACTGCAGCGCCACCTCCTGCGGCAGGCCGACCAGCCGGCTCCAGATCTCGGCATAGGCTGGATAGTTGCTGGTGCCCCAGCTTCGGGCCTTCGCCAGCCGGCCGACGAAATCCTGCAGCGCCGCGCGCTTGGCCTCGATCGCATCCGGCCGGGCGACCAGGAAGCTCAGGCCCGGCGTGATGCCGATTCCGGTGACGACGCGGCGGGCGCCCTCCTGCAGCTCCAGCTGCGAGGTGTAGGGCTCCCAGGTCGACCAGCCGTCGATGGCGCCGCTCGACAGCGCGGCCTTGGCCTCGGCCGGCAGCAGGAAGACGATGGTGACCGCGTCCGGCTGCAGCCCGGCCTGCTCCAGCGCCGCCAGGACCAGCTGGTGGCCGATCGAGCCGCGGCCGGTGCCGACGGTCTTGCCGACCAGATCCTGCAGCCCCCGCACCGGCGAGTCCTTGGGCACGACGATGGCCAGACCGTCCTGCTTCGACCGGATCGCCGCGATCGCCTTGACCGGCACCCCCGCGGCAGCGGCGAAGGTGAAGGGCGCGTCGCCGACGCTGCCGGCGTCGATGGCGTCGGCGTTCAGCGCCTCCAGCAGCGGCGCGGCGGCCGGGAACTCGCTCCATTCGATCCGGTAGGGCAGGTC
Organism: Inquilinus sp. OTU3971; assembly: GCF_038440215.1. NCBI lineage: Bacteria > Pseudomonadati > Pseudomonadota > Alphaproteobacteria > Rhodospirillales > Rhodospirillaceae > Inquilinus > Inquilinus sp. OTU3971. Next base: position 1,321 of record NZ_JASATH010000062.1, read on the forward strand.
GGACAGCACGCCCGCCGCCTCCATCACCGACCGGGCGTTGCCCTTCTGGTCGCCGACCCGCAGCACGGTCTCGGCGTTGGCCGCGCCGGTGATCGCCAGGGCCAGGACGAGCCCGGCCAGGATGCGCTTCATCATCGTTGCCTCACTCCGCCGCCGTCGCATTGGCCCGCGCCCGGTCGGCGACCAGCTTGCGGGTCAGTGGGATCAGCTCGCGGCCATAGTCGATGGCGTCATCCAGCGGGTCGAAGCCGCGGATCAGGAAGGTGGTGACGCCGAGGTCGTAATAGTCGAGCAGCGCGTCGGCCACCTGTTCCGGCGTGCCGACCAGCGCGGTCGAGTTGCCCTTGGCGCCGGTCAGCGCGGCGATGCCGGTCCACAGCCGCTTGTCCAGCCGCGGGCCCTGGGCGGCCGCTTCCAGCAGGCGCTGCGACCCGGAATTGGCGGGCTCGGCGGTGCGCTTGTAGCCGGTCTTGTCCTGCACCGCGCGTGCCTGCTCCAGGATCGCGTCGGCGCGGGCCCAGGCCTTCTCCTCGGTCTCGGCCAGGATCGGCCGCAGCGACAGGCTGAAGCGCAGCTGCCGCCCGTGCCTGGCCGCCGACGCCCGCACCCGGCCGGTCAGCTCGCGCACCTGGGCGTGGGTCTCGCCCCACAGCGCGTAGATGTCGGCATGCCGGCCGGCGACCGCGATCGCCGCGTCGGAGGCGCCGCCGAAATAGACCGGGATATGCGGCGGCCGCACCGACTTGACGGTCGAGAAGCCGCGCTCGAAGCGGTAGTGCGGGCCCTCATGGTCGAAGGGCGCGTCGCTGGTCCAGATCTTCCGCAGGATGCCGAGATACTCGTCGGTGCGGGCGTAGCGCTCGTCCTTGGTCAGGAAATCGCCGTCCTGGCGCAGCTCGGCGTCGTCGCCGCCGGTGATGATGTGCACGGCGACGCGGCCGCCGGTCAGCTGGTCCAGCGTCGCGAACTGCCGCGCCGCCAGGGTCGGGGCGGTGAAGCCCGGCCGGTGGGCGATCATCAGCCCCAGCTTCTCGGTCACCGCGGCGGCGTGGCCGGCGATCAGGATGCTTTCCGGCGAGGTCGAGTGGAAGGCGACCAGGGCGCGGTCGAAGCCGGCCGCCTCATGCGCCCGGGCCACCGTCTCGATATAGGGCACGTCGATCACCGGCCCGCTGGCGGGGCGGGTCTCGGAGAAGTCGCGGGTGCCGATGAAACCGATGAATTCGACGCTCATGGCGAGATCCTCGAAGCGATGTCAGAGGCCGAGGGCGAGGCGCCCGGCGGTGAGTCGGATTGAGTCGTCCTGCGGCGTGTGGATGCGGGCACACAGCACGTCGCGGTAGTGCCGCTCCAGCGGGTTGGCGCGGGCCAGGCCGGGGTTGCCGGTCAGCCGCACCGCGGTCTCGACCGCGGCGATGGCGTTGCCGGTGACGGTCAGCTTGACGATGCCGCTCTCGGTCGGCGCCGGGGGGCGGCCGTCATCGACGTCGCGGGCGGCGCTCGCAAGGAGGCGGGCGTTGACGGCAAGCCGGGCCTCGATCTCGCCGACCGCGTCCTGCATCCGCGGCAGGGTGGCCAGCGGCGCGCCGAGATTGGCTGGGGCACGGGTCTTCAGGAAGCCGACGAACCAGTCACGCGCGGCCCGGGCGATGCCGTCGTAGAGAGCCCCGATCAGCACCGACCCCCAGGCCGATTTCACCGGCTCCGGCGTACGCCAGGCCTCGGGCGGCCGCAGATCCACCGCATGGTCCGGCGGCACCGGCACATCCTCGAGAATGACGTCGTGGCTGTTGGTGGCGCGCATGCCGAGCTGGTCCCAGCTCTCGACCACCCGGATACCGGGCGAGGCTGCCGGCACCAGGATGGTGCCGACGCGCGGCGCCACTTCGTCGGTCACGGCCCAGACCGCCAGCCAGGACAGGATCGGGATGCCGGTGGCGAAGATCTTGTGGCCGGAGACGCGCCAGCCCTCCGGCGTGCGCCGGGCCACGGTCGCCGGCAGCCCGCCGCGGGCGGGGGTGCCCAGCTCCGGCTCGACCCGCAGCGCATTGATCAGCGACACGCCGGCCGCGGCCTCTCGGCCCAGCCTTTCCGCCAGAGGCGCCGGCCAGCCGCGCTCCTCCATCGAGGCGTGCTGCAGATATTGCATCGACAGCACCAGGGCGGTCGACGGTTCACCCCGGGCGATGCTGCCGATCACTGTCGCCGCATCCTGCAGCCCGCCGCCCAGCCCGCCGAAGCGCCGCGGCGTCACCAGGGCCAGCAGCCCTGCCTCGGACAGCCGGTCGAAATTGGCGAAGGGGAAGGCGCCGCTGCGGTCGTGCTCCGCCGCGGTCCCGGCGAACGCCGCGGCCAGGACTGCCACGGTCTCGGCCAGGGTCGGCGGCGTGCCGACGCTGCGCAGCGGCTGGTCCGGCCGGGCCAAGGCCATGGCCTCAGGCCCCGACGGGAGCCGGGGCGCCGTGTCCCGCCTGGACCGGGCGCCCGGCGTGCCGGTGGGGAGCCGGGACGGCCTCGCCCTCGAACTCGTCGACGCCGAGATCGGCCAGCAGCTTCGCCCGAAGGCGGACGAAGCCGGGGTCGCCATGGCGGCGCGGCCGGTCCAGCGCGATCGGGATGTCGGTGGCGATCCGGCCCTCGGCCAGCACCAGCACCCGGTCGGCCAGCAGCAGCGCCTCGTCGACGTCGTGGGTGACCAGCAGCACCGCCGGGCGGTGCGCCTGCCACAGCGACCCGACCAGCCCCTGCATCTTCATCCGGGTCAGGGCATCCAGCGCCGCGAAGGGCTCGTCCAGCAGCAGCAGCCGCGGCTCGCGCACCAGCGCCCGGGCCAAGGCGGTGCGCGAGGCCTCACCGCCCGACAGGGTCAGCGGCCAGGCGTCGATCCGGTGCGACAGCCCGACCTCCTGCAGCGCCGCGACGGCGCGGTCGCGGGCATCCGGCCCGGGCAGGCCCAGCGCGACGTTGCGCCAGACGGTCTTCCATGGCAGCAGCCGCGGCTCCTGGAACACCACGGTGCGCTCCGACGGTACCGTGACGGTGCCGGCAGGGGCGGGGTCCAGCCCCGCCAGGGTCCGCAGCAGCGTCGACTTGCCGGAGCCGCTGCGGCCCAGCAGGGCGACGAAGGCGCCGTCGGCGATGTCGAGGTCCAGCCCGTCGAGGACGTTCGGCCCGCCGAAGGACCGGGTTAGGCCGCGGATGCGGACGATGTCGGGGCGGCTTGGTTCGATGTCGGCTTGTTGCCGGGCGGCGGAGAGGGGCACGAAGCTCACTCCTTCACGAAGCTGGGGCGCCAGCGCAGCACGCTGCGCTCGATGCCGCGGACGAGCTGGTCGGCGCCGAGGCCGAGCAGGGCGTAGACGATCAGGCCGACGAAGATGATGTCGGTGCGCAGGAAGTCGCGCGCGGTCATCACCAGGTAGCCGATGCCGCTGGAGGCGTTGATCTGCTCGCCGATCACCAGGCTGAGCCAGGCCGAGCCGAGCGAATAGCGCAGGCCCACCAGGGCGGAGGGCAGGGCGCCCGGCAGGATCACCTGGCGCACCAGCTCGCGCCGCGACAGGCCGAACACGCTGGCGGCCTCGACCAGCTTGGCGTCGACGCCGCGGATGCCAGCGAACAGCGTCAGGTAGATCGGGAAGGCGGAGCCGAGCGCGACCAGCGCGATCTTCGGCGTCTCGCCGATGCCGAACCACAGGATGAACAGCGGCACCAGCGCCAGGAAGGGCAGGGTGCGCAGCATCTGCATGGTGGCGTCGACCAGGTCCTCGCCGCGCCGCGACAGCCCGGCGACCAGCGCCAGCCCGGCGCCGGTGGTGACGCCGATGGCGAGGCCGGCGCTGACCCGGCCGAGCGAGACCAAGAGGTGCTGCAGCAGCTCGCCCGAGGCCAGCAGCGTCCAGAAGGTGGCGATGATCGTCGCCGGTGAGGCGATCGACCGGGCCGGGATCAGCCCGGCGGAGGAGCCGGCCTGCCACAGCAGGATGATCACCAGCGGCGGGACGAAGCGGCGGAACCGCTCGATCCGGAAGCCGCCGGCAGGCTGGGTCAACGAAAGGGTGGCCAAGGCGATGTCCTGTTGCCGGGAAAGCGGGAGGCGACAGCGGGCGCCGCTGATATGTAGATCATGACTGACGATATTTCTGAGTCAATGTGATTCTGAAACTAATATCTAAAAATATATGTATAATATGTAGTGCGCTGATCTGATTGAATTTCATGCCGAAGCATTGATGCCGTATGGCCGTCTCGGTCGCTGTCGCATGGCAGCGATGCTGCCAGATTATACATATAGAAATTGGTTTGACGGTACTTTGGCCGGTATCACAATGGCCTTTCGTGATCAGCCGAAGCCAGTCGTCCGGACCGGCCCATGGAGTCGACATGACCAGCCTCAACGGCCGCGTGGCCGAGCACGACATCGATGCCCTGTTCCTGCGGCGCTGGTCGCCGCGCGCCTTCACCGAGGAGGCGATTCCGGAATCGGAGCTGCTGCGCTGCTTCGAGGCGGCGCGCTGGGCGCCTTCGGCCTACAACTCGCAGCCCTGGCACTTCATCTATGCCCGCCGCGGCACGGCGCGCTGGCCGGTCTTCCTCGACATCCTGAACGAATGGAACCGCGGCTGGGCGCAGCACGCGGCGGCGCTGGTGATCGTCACGTCCAGGACGAAGTTCGACCAGCCCGGCAAGGGCGAGACCCCGCTGCCGACCCATTCCTTCGACGCCGGCGCCGCCTGGTCGAACTTCGCCCTCCAGGCGCTCCTGTCGGGCTGGCACACCCACGGCATGTCCGGCTTCGACCGCGACAAGGCGCGCTCTCTGCTGGGCCTGCCCTCGGACTACGCCGCCGATGCCGTCATCGCCATCGGCCGGCTGGGCGACAGGTCGACCTTGCCGGAGAAGCTGCGGGAGCGCGAAATGCCGAACAGCCGCAAGCCGCTCGGCAGCATCGTCTCGGAAGGCGCGTTCAAGGGCGAGTAGGGCGCCCCATTCCCTCCCTCATTGCCGGCCTTTGACCCGGCAATCCGGTCTTTGTCGACGCTCCCTGGATGCCCGGGTCGGGCCCGGGCATGACAGAATCCAAATTAACATTATAAGTATGTTCTAAATTTAAGTTTGACTCATTGATATTTGTATATTCCTCTAATCCACATCATCTGCCTGCATTGCCGCATCCACGCTCACCGAAGGAGCGCCCATGCCTCCCATCCTGTCGCGTCGCTCGCTGCTGGCCGGTACCGCCGGCCTCCTGGCGCTGGCACCCGGCCTCTCCCGCGCCGAGACCCCTCTCAACCTCGGGGGCACCACCCTGCGCGCCGCCAAGTACAAGGGCCGCGAGGACAACCTGCTGCGCGCCGCCGGGCAGATCGACCCGCCCTATGCACTGAGCTTCGGTGAGTTCGCCTCGGGCAACGTGATCGTCGAGGCGATGAATGCCGGCGCCATCGATGTCGGGTCGATGAGCGAGATCCCGCCGGTCTTCGCCGCCGCCTCCGGTGCGCGGATCAGGGCGGTCGCGATCATCGCCGACGACGTCAACAACCAGGTCGTCCTGGTGCCGAAGGACAGCCCGATCCGCGAGCCTTCCGACCTGGCCGGCAAGCGCGTCGGCTATGTCCGCGCCACCACCACCCAGTACTATCTGGCGCGGATCCTCAAGGCGGCCGGCCTGTCCTTCGCCGACATCACCGGCGTGCCGCTGACTCCCGCCGACGGCCGCGCCGCCTTCGACCAGGGGGCGATCGACGCCTGGGCGATCTACGGCTATTCGGTGCCGATCACCATCGCCGCCTCGGGCGCCCGGGTGCTGGTCACCGCCAACGGCTACCTCTCCGGCAACTACATCTACGCCGCCCGGGCCGAGGCGCTGGACGACCCGAGGCTGTCGGCCGCGATCGGCGACTACCTGCTGCGCATCAAGCGGGCCTGGGCCTGGCAGCAGGCCCATCTCGAGGATTGGGCGACGATCTTCAGCGGCGCCATCGGCGTGCCGCGCGACATCGTCCTCGGCCAGCTGCGCAACGCCAGCCAGCCCAACGACCTGAAGCCGGTGACCGACGATGCCGTCGCCTCGGTCCAGGCCGTCGCCGACACCTTCATCGAGCTTGGCCTGGTGCCGGGCCCGATCGACGTCGCCCCCCTGTTCGACCGCCGCTACGGCGAGCTCTTGGCCAAGAGCGCCTGACCCCCTTGCGAGGACCGATCCCATGAGCCAAGCCACCGTCGCCACCCGGGCCCGGGACTTCTTCACCCTGCCGCAGCACAGCTCGCTGGAGGCGGAGCGGCTGCACCGCAAGCAGCGCCTGGCCGCCGCCTTCCGCATCTTCGCCCGCCGCGGCTTCGACCAGGGCCTGGCCGGGCACATCACAGCGCGCGACCCGGAGCTGACCGACCATTTCTGGGTCAACCCGCTGGGCAAGCATTTCGGCCAGATCCGCGTCTCCGACCTGCAGCTGGTGAACGAGCATGGCGAGATCGTCGCCGGCGACCAGCCGATCAACGAGGCCGCCTTCGTCATCCATGCCGCGATCCACAAGGCGCGGCCGGACGTGGTCGCCGCCGCCCACACCCATTCGACCTACGGCAAGGCCTGGTCGACGCTGGGCCGGCTGCTGGATCCGATCACCCAGGATTCCTGCACCTTCTACGGCGACCACGGCCTCTATGGCGAGTTCCACGGCGTGGTGCTGGAGGCGGAGGAGGGCCAGCGCATCGTCGGGGCGCTGGGCGACAGCAAGGCGGTGATCCTGCAGAATCACGGCTTCCTCACCGCCGGCCCGTCGGTCGAGGCGGCGGCGTGGTGGTACATCGCCATGGACAACGCCGCCCACGCCCAGCTGCTGGCCGAGGCCGCCGGCAAACCGATCGTGCTCGACCATGACACGGCCAAGTTCACCTATGACCGGATCGGCGGCCCGACCGGCGGGGCGCTCAGCTTCAAGCCGCTGTGGGACTGGATCGTCGCGGCCGAGCCCGACCTGCTGGACTGATGCCGATGCGAAACGCCATGACCCTGAGCCGCCGCGACCTGTCGCGCCTCGCCCTCGGCCTGCCGCTGCTGGCGCTGTCCCGTCCCGGTCGCGCGCAGGAGACCGCGCTGCAGGTCGGCGACCAGCTGTTCGGCAACCGCTCGGTGATCGAGGTCTCGGGCCAGGCGGACAACCTGCCCTACTCCATCGACTGGAAGCAGTTCCCGGCCGCCCAGCCGCTGCTCGAGGCGCTGAACGCCGGCGCGCTCGATGTCGGCATGATGGGCGACCTGTCCTTCTTCACCGTCTTTGCCGCCGGAGCGCCGCTGCGCGCCATCGGTGCCTATCGGGCCGATCCGCGCACCCAGGCGATCCTGGTGCGATCCGACTCGCCGATCCGGTCGGTGGCGGACCTGAAGGGACGGCGGCTGGCCGGCACCCGCGCCGGATGGGGCCAGTTCCTGATCCTGGCGACGCTCAAGCAGGCCGGCATCGACCCGTCCGAGGTCGAGATCGTGCTGCTGCCGCCGCCGGAGGCGCGGTCGGCGCTGGCGGCGGGCGCGATCGACGCCTGGGCGGTGTGGGAGCCCTATGTCTCGACCGAGATCCTGGAGCGCGGCGCCCGGGTGGTGGCGGATGGGCGCGGCCTGTCGCCGACCATCACCCTGGTCGCCGCCCATGTCGACGCGATCGCGGCCAAGCATGCGGCGCTGCAGGACTTCCTCGGCCGGCTCAGCGCCGGCCGCGCCTGGGTCCGCGCCCATCCGGCCGAATACGCCCGCTATTACGCCGGTCTGTCGAAGATCCCGGAGGCGGTGGTGCAGCGGTCGACCGAGCAGCAGCAGGTCGGGTTTGTCGCCCTCGACGATGCGGTGGTGGCGGAGCTGCAGCGCGCCGCCGACCTGACGGTGGAGTTCGGCATCCTGCGCGACCGCGTCGACGTCGCCAGCACCATCGACCGCAGCTTCAGCGCTGTTTGATCTCCGTCCGGGGGGACGGGGAGGGGAGAAAGGCCCGGCCGCGGGGATCGGCCGGGCCTTTCGATCAGCCGCGCTGGTCGATGCCGGCAGCCTCGGCCGCCAAGCCGATCGCCAGCAGCCGGGATTCGTCGCCGGCGGGGGCGGACAGCAGCAGGCTGGTCGGCAGGCCGCGGCCGTCCAGGCCGGTCGGCAGGGCCAGGCCGCAGGTGGTCAGGATGTTGCCGATCATGGTGTTGCGCAGCGTGCGCAGGTTGGTCTGGTGGTACAGCTCGACATCCGCCTCCAGCGGCGCGATCTCCGGCGCCGCATGCGGCACGGTGGGGAAGGCCAGCAGAGCGCCGTCCAGCTCCGCCACCAGGGCCGGGGTCAGCCGCTTGCGCATGGCCTGGATCGCCAGCAGGTCGCCCGCCGTCATCCGCTTGCCATTGACGATGCGGGAGGTGATGCGCGGGTCGACGCGGGCGGCATCCGGCCCCTCCATCAGCTCGCGATGGAAGGCATAGGCCTCCGCGGCCGTCAGCGAGCCATGGGCGGCGCCGACCGCCATCACCTCGTCGAAGATCGCGATGCGCCGCCGCTCGACCGTCGCCCCGCCGGCCGTCAGGGCGGCCAGGGCCCGTTCGAAATTGGCGACCACGCCGTCCTCGGCGTGGTCGAACACGATGTTCTCCGGCACCACCAGGCGCAGGCCGGACAGCTCGGCGCGGCGGATGTCGGTGGCGACGGCGCCGCGCAGCGCGGCATCCAGCAGGATGCAGTCCTCCACCGTCCGGGCCAGCGGCCCGATCGTGTCCAGGGTCTGCGACAGCGGGAACACGCCGCTCTTGTCGATCCGGCCCTCGGTGGTCTTCAGCCCGACCAGCCCGTTGAAGGCGGCGGGGATTCGCACCGACCCGCCGGTGTCGCTGCCGATGGCGCAGGGGGCGAGGCCGCGCGCCACCGCGACGGCCGAGCCGGAGGAGGAGCCGCCGGGCGCCCGCGGCGTGGCCACGTCGAACGGGTTCAGCGGCGTGCCGTAATGCGGGTTCAGCCCGAGGCCGGAATAGGCGAATTCGCTGAGATTGACCTTGCCCAGGCTGACCATGCCGGCGGCGGCCAGGTGGCGGGCGATCGGCGCATCGGCCTTGGCCGGCGGGGCGTGGCGCAGCACCTCGGCCCCGGCGGTGGTGACGGTGCCCTCCAGGTCGACCAGGTCCTTCCAGGCGACCGGCACGCCGTCCAGCGGCCCCAGCGGCCGGCCGGCGCGGTAGCGCTGCCGGCTGGCCTCCGCCTCGCGCCGCGCCCGCTCCTCGGTCAGCAGCAGGAAGATCGCCTTGTCCGGGCAGGCGCGGATGCGGTCGAGGAAGAACTCGGTGGCGGTGACCGGGTCGGTCGCGCCGGCGAGGTAGAGCCGGCCGAGGGCGGCGGCGGAGATCTGGGACAGGTCGGTCACGGGCGATGATTCCACGGCCCCGGGTCCCCATCGCCCCGGCGGGCCGCCGGCCGGGCGCGATCCGCTACTCGACCAGCCGGCGCCGCGTTTGTCGAGAGCGGTGTTCCGCGGGCGGGGCAGTCGATTGGGGCCGGACTATCCCAACTCTGTCATCGCGGGCTTGACCCGGCGATCCAGGGGCCACCCGGCGCGGCTTCGACATTCCTGGATGCCCGGGTCAAGCCCGGGCATGACAAGGTTGAGTAGGCATTCACTCTACTGCTGCTGTTTGCCCTACACCGTCAGCGCGAACACCCGCAGCCGGTGACCGTCGGGGTCGAGGGCGACGAAGCTGTGGCCGAAATCCATCGTGGTCGGCGGCTGCAGGATCGGCAGGCCACGGCCGCGCCACTCGGCATGGATCATCTCGACCGCGGCGGCGTCGGCGACGCTGAAGCCGATCTCGCCGCCCCCGCCGGCCGCGGTCGCCGCCGGCTCGACGGTGTGGCGCGACCACAATCCCAATTTGGCCCCGCCGTCGAGCAGGAACAGGGCGAAGGTTGGCGCGGATTCGACCGGCTCGCGGCCCAGCAGCCCGGCGTAGAAGGCGGCGCTGGCCGGCGGGTTGTCGACATAGAGCAGGGTGTAGCTCGGGATCGGCATCGGGGTCCTCCTGGGTGATGACGGGCCGAGGATGCATGCCCATGCTGACAGTTTCCGGCAGCAGTCAATAGCGGGAGAGGCCCTTTCGAAATGCGCTGGCGTGAGTCGGCTGGTGGTGGTTTCGAGAACCGGCGCGCAGCGGACGTTAAAGTCCGTGAGCACCGGAAGCGCAGAAACCGCCGCCAGACGGCCGCGCCAGTAGCATTTCCAAAGGGCCTCTAAGAGATCCCCTGCATCTCGCGCCACTCCTTCAGCAGCACCTGGCGCCGGCGCGGATAGCGCGCCTCGATCGCCGCCAGCTCGAGGATCCGGTCGGTTCGGAAGTGGCGGAAGCCCTGGCGCATCTCGCACCATGCCACCACCATGCGGACCTGGTCGAAGAAGCCCAGCGCGAAGGGCCAGATCACCCGCCGGGTCTCCGCCCCCTCCGGGCCGCGATAGGCGATGGCCAGCTTGCGCTCGGCCCGGATCGCCCGGCGCACCGCGGCGAGGTCGATGCTGCCGCCGGCGATCGCCTGGCCGGGCCCGACCAGCAGTGCATTGGCGTCGAGGCCCTGGCGCAGGTCCTCCGGCAGCACCGCCGCGATCTTGGCCAGCGCGTTGCGGGCGGCGTCGCCCAGCCGGTCGTCGGCGCGCCGGGCGACCCAGCGCGAGCCCAGCACCAGCGCCTCGATCTCGTCCTCCGAGAACATCAGCGGCGGCAGCATGAAGCCGGGCCGCAGCACATAGCCCAGCCCCGGCTCGCCCTCGATGTCGGCGCCCTGCGCCTGCAGCGTGGCGATGTCGCGGTAGAGGGTACGCAGGCTGACCCCGGTCTCGGCCGCCAGCGCGCGCCCGCTGACCGGCCGGCGGTGGCGGCGCAGCACCTGGATCAGCGTCAGCAGGCGTTCGGATCGCGACATAGGGTCATGCTGCCATATGTTGGCAGCAGCGTCAGGGCCTGATCACCTGGCCCTGCGCCGGTCCCTCCACCGCCGCGACATAGGCGCGGGCGACATCGGCCGCGGGCATGCCGCCGTCCCGGCCCATCGCCCGCAGCGTCTCGCGCACCCAGCCGGGGCTGACGGCGTTGACCCGCAGGCCGCGCGGCAGCTCCAGCGCCGCGGCGCGGACGAAGGCCTCCAGCCCGGCATTGACCAGGGCGCCGAAGGCGGCGCCTGCCATCGGCGGGTCGAAGGTCCCGGCGGTCAGGGTGACCGAGCCGCCGTCGCGCAGCCGGGGCAGGGCCAGCCGCAGCAGCGCCACCTGGCCCAGCAGCTTGCCGTGCAGGCCGTGCAGGAACGCCTCGTCCGGCGCGTCGAGCGGCGCCATGCGGGCGCTGGCGGCGCAGCAGAGCACCGCGTCGACCGGGCCGGCCGCCGCCAGCAGCGCCGCGATCGACACCGGATTCTCCATGTCGACCGAAGGCGAACCGGTCCGCGACGCCCGCACCACCTCGTGCCGCTGCTCCAGCGCCGCGGCGACCGCCGATCCGATCGTGCCGGTGGCGCCGATGACGATGATCCTCATGCCGCCACCCCCGTCTTCAGCCTGTAGGTCTCGGGGTCGTAATCGTCGAGGCTCGGGAAGCGCAGCGGCTCGGTCGTTGCCAGCGTCAGCAGCCGCTGCCGGTATTGCTCCAGAGTGGCGCGCCGGCCCTCGTCGCCGATCCGGGCCGGCTGCCAGACGATGAAGGGCGGCAGCACGTCGAAGCCGGTGAAACGCAGCATGCCGTGCTGGATCGGGTACAGCAGCTGGTGGATGTCGCCGTTCAGCCCGTCCGGCCCGTACATCGAGGCGGGTCCGCCGACGGTCAGCGACAGCATGGCCCGGCGCCCGGCGAAGCGGCCGTGGTCGTACCAGACGCCGCCGCCATAGACCGCGCCCATGGCGAAGACCCGGTCGACCCAGCCCTTCAGCATCGCCGGCAGCGAGAACCACCACAGCGGGAACTGGAACACCAGCGCGTCGCACCACAGCAGCTTGTTCAGCTCGGCCTGCACATCCGCCGCGAAGCCGCCGGTCGCGCTGGCATGCGCCTCCTCCTGCTGCTGCCTGAAAACCTCGGGGTCCAGCGCGCCGGTGAAGTTGCCGCGGCCGGAGCGCGGGTCCCAGCCCATGGCAGTGAGGTCGGAGACGATCAACTCGTGCCCGGCCTCGGCCAGGCAGCGGCGGGCCATGTCGGTCAGCGCGCCGTTGAAGCTGCGCGGCTCAGGATGGGCATGGACGATCAGGATCTTCATGGCGGTCCCCTCGGCTGTCCTGGCCCGGAGGATGCGGCCTCGCCTCCATGAAGGGAATGACGCATAATCTTCAATAGTCTTGAAGGAAACCATACAGAATGCGCGGCAGCGACTATGCCGAGCTGCGGGCCTTCGCCGCGGTGGCGGAGGCGGCGAGCTTCTCGCGAGCCGCGAAGCGCCTCGGCGTCTCGCCCTCGGCCCTCAGCCAGACCCTGCGCGGGCTGGAGGAGCGGCTGGGCGTTCGCCTCTTGAACCGCACCACCCGCAGCGTCACCCCGACCGAGGCGGGGGAGCGCCTGCTGGACCGACTGCGCCCGCTCTTCGTCGAGTTCGACCAGGCGGTGCAGGAGGTGAACCGCTTCCGCGACTCCCCCGCCGGCCGGCTGCGCATCAACGTGCCGCGCTTCGCTGCCGCGCATCTGGTCGGCCCGGCGCTGGGCCGGTTCCACCGCGCTCATCCCGGGGTCGAGCTGGAGGTGGTGGTCGACGACACCATCACCGACATCGTCGCCGGCCGCTTCGACGCCGGCATCCGGCTGGGCGAGACGCTCGAGCGCGACATGGTGGCGGTGCCGCTGACCGGTTCGCTGGAGCTGGCGGCGGTGGCGACGCCGGACTATTTCGCGGAACATGGCGTGCCGGACAGCCCGGCCGACCTGCACCGCCACCGCTGCCTGCGCTTCCGCTGGCCGGGCGGCGGCGACCTCTATCGCTGGGAGTTCGAGCAGGGCGGGCAGGAGGTCGCGCTGGCGGTGGACGGGCCGCTGGTGGTCAACGACGCCGCGCTGATGCTGCAGGCGGCGCTGGGCGGTGTCGGCATCGCCTATCTGCTCGACCGCCAGGCTGAGGCCGATGTCGCGGCCGGGCGGCTGCAACGGGTGCTGCGCGACTGGTCGCCGCGCTTCCCGGGCTTCTACCTCTACCACCCCGGCCGCCGGCAGATGCCGCCGGCGCTGCGCGCCTTCATCGAGATCCTACGCACCGGGCTGCGCAGCCCCGGATAGGACGGCCGTTCAGCCCGCCTTCGACAGCGGGGCCGCGGCGGCGCTGCGGCCGGCGGCCCTGGCCTCGAAAGCCTTGCCCCAATGCGACATGGCGGTGACTGCCTGATTCAGCGTCAGGCCGAACTCGGTCACCGAATACTCCACCCGCGGCGGCACCTCGGCGAACACGTCGCGGCGGATGATGCCGTCCGCCTCCATCTCGCGCAGCTGCAGGGTCAGGATCCGTTCGCTGATCCCCGGCAGCAGCCGCCGCAGCTCGCCGAATCGGCGGCGGCCGAGATGCAGCTCCCACAGGATGTCGGTCTTCCACTTGCCGCCGATCACCGCCAGGGCGGTGCTCCAGCCGCAGCCGTCGTTCCGATGTGTCTTCATTTTCCGCAATACTTACATCAATGTGCGTCTCTAATAATATTGTCAGTACTTGATCGGGGTCAAGTTGTTCGTAGATTTCGAATGATCAGGGCCGATTTGAGATTTCGAAGGCAGGCCCATCATTCGGAGACTTCGCGTGAAGCCAGAGATTTCCGTCATCGGCACCGGGCGGATGGGATCCGCCCTGGTGCGCGCCCTGCTGCAGCAGGGCCATCCGACCCGCGTCTGGAACCGCACGGCGGAGCGGACCGCGCCCCTGCTGGCCCTCGGCGCGCAGGCGGCGGAGACGGTCGCCGCCGCGGCGGAGGCCGCGCCGATCGTCATCGTCAACGTCTCGGACTATGCCGCCGGCGACCGGCTGCTGCGGGTGCCGCAGGTCGAGGCGGCGCTGCGCGGCCGGCTGCTGCTGCAGCTGACCTCCGGCTCGCCGGGCCAGGCGCGGGAGGCTGCGTCCTGGGCGGCGCGGCACGGCATCGACTATCTCGACGGCGCGATCATGGCGACGCCGAATTTCATCGGCGAGCCCGGCGCGACCATCCTCTATTCCGGCCCGGCCGGGCTGTTCGAACGGCACCTGGCGCTGCTGCGCGTGCTCGGCGGCAACCCGCAGCATGTCGGCGAGGATCCCGGCCACGCCTCGGCGCTCGACGCCGCCCTGCTGGTGCAGATGTGGGGGGCGCTGTTCGGCGCGCTGCAGGGCATCGCGGTCTGCGCCGCCGAGACCATCCCGCTCGACGCCTATGAGGTGCAGCTGCAGGCGTTCAAGCCGGTGGTCGATCTGGCCGTGGCCGATCTCGTCGGCCGGGTCCGGCAGGGCCGTCTGGCCGGGGACGAGGCGACGCTGGCCACGGTTTCGGCCCATCACGGCGCGTTCCGGCAGCTGCTGGACCTGTGCCGCGAGCGCGGCCTGGACAGCACGGTGCCGGACGCCTTCGACCGGGTGTTCCGGGCGGCGATCGCGGCCGGACATGCGGCGGACGATTTCGCCGTGCTCAGCCGGTATATTGGCTAGGACGAGGGACGGGGAGGCGGGCATGGGCGACGGACGGACGATGCGGGTCGCGGCCTGCGCCTGCGGCGGCCTGCGGGTGACCCTCGCCGGCCCGCCGCTCGGCGTCTATGCCTGCTGCTGCCTGGAGTGCCAGCGCGCCACCGGCAGCGCCTTCGCCGTCCGGGCCCGCTTCGCCGGCGCCGCGGTCGTTTCGATCGAGGGCGAGCGCCGGCTGTGGCGCCGCGGCAGCGACGCCGGCCGCTGGCTCGAGCACTGTTTCTGCCCGGCCTGCGGCGGCCTGGTGTTCCTGCGTAGCGAGGCCGCGCCCGACATGCTCGCCGTCTCGGTCGGCTGTTTCGCCGACCCCGGCTTCGCCGCGCCGGCGACGGCCTATTGGGCGTCGCGCAAGCCCGGCTGGTGCGCTCTGTCAGGCGCCCGCGAGATCGCCCGGCAATAGGGTTCGCGCATCGCCGGTGCGTCCAGCCCGCCCGTCATCGACCGCATTCGACCCCAAGCGGACAGGTTACAGCATTCCGTCGGAAGCGATGCGCCCTACATACGCGCGGCGGATGCAAAATGTGGCGGCCAATGGCAGTCTGGAAAGCGTGTGCACTCGATGCATCCGGAAGGAATTAATCTATGGCAGATATTTTGGAAGCGAAGCTTAGTTCAGTTGAGATACCTCTAGGAACCTCTGAGATTTATGCCTTTGCCAGATTTAATAAAGGCAGTCGCCCTTCTGATGTTATATTTCGCATTGGGGACATGGAATTGGTTGAGCGATCGTTTGCTCAACTCAGATTTGCATCTGACCACAAAAAGCTGGTTCCAGTTTTGGAGTTCGTTCAGTGGAAAGATTTCGTCATCGCCATCGGCTTAACGCGAATGCTCATTCTCCACGAGCCCTCTTCATCGTTAATAGAGTCGGCACAATTGTTCCGATCCGCCCATGAAGACTCTGGATTTTATAAATTGAGAGCTGATGTCTGTGGCCACACTCTAATTGTCTCGTATGAAAGCGGCGTCGCCTCTGTGAATGAGGATGGAAGAATGGAATGGCATAGAGAGAAATCCTGGAGCGACACTCTGACAACAGTCGACCAAAGTGTTGTCATCTTGGAGGATGAGGCTGGAGCCCAGTCCATCATCGATAGCAGAACGGGAGAACTCAAAGACGAGAGTTAGTTCCGCTTTCCGCCCCTTGCGGACCATCGCTGGTGGCTGGCGCCGCCCAAATACCGGTGGCCGGTCATCTGAAAAGCACGCTCCGGGCTAGCCTGCTGCCGTGCATCTGCCGGTTGGCCTGAACGCGCAAGCCTATGGTTCCACCAAATCCGTAAACGCAATGTTTCATTGCGCTCGATCGGCATTTCGTTCATGATACGTTCCATGAAGGAGATCCCTGCCGATTTCAACCCCCAGGCCTATGGCCGCGGCTGCACCCTGCAGCAATGCGAGATGCTCACGCGCCTGGCCGAGATCGGCATGCAGCTGGCCGAGACGGCCGGCGCCCGCGCCCTCGCCGCCCAGGCAGCCGAGGCCCAGCCCACGGCTGGGGCCCAGTCCGCGGAGGCTCAGGCCCCGGACCCCGGCCTCGCCTTCGCCCGCTACGCCCATCTGGTGCGCCAGACCCTGGCCCAGCGCGCCCGCGCCGTGAAGGACCTATGCGCCCGCGACGGCGGCCGGGAGGCTCGCCGCGCCCGCCATCGGGAAGAGGTCGAGGACGTCATCATCCGCCTGATCGGGGACGACCGTGGCACCGACCGCGCCCGCTTCTCCGATCTCAGGATGCAGCTCGACGAGGCGTTGGTCGAACTCTATGGCGACCAGGACGACCCGGTCGAGGACCGCACGGTCCCGTCGGTCGTGGCCGGGCTCGTCTGCGGTCTCGGCCTGGTCCGGCAGTGGCGCCGCCGGCAGCCGCGCTACGAGAACGGCCGCCCGGGCCTGCCGGCCGGCACCCCGGCCGAGATCCGGGCCGAGCGCGCCCGCCGCCGGACCGCGGTCGTCGCCATGACCGAACAGTGCATCGCCGAGGTCGGCGACCCCGCCCGGATCGCCGACCTCAAGGCCGGGCTGGCGATCCGGCTGCAGGAGCCCGACATCGACACGCTGCTCGACACCGCCAGCACAGAGAAGGCCACGGTCCGCCTCTGCCGCTCCCTGGCCATCGACCTCGACTCCGACATCTGTCTCGAGAACGGCCCCGAGGCCCTGCTCGACAGCAGCTGAGAGACCAGGCGCCTCAAGCCGTTCGACGACGATTCGCCGATGAGGCGACGGCGATGCCGCCCAGCACCACCAGGCCGCCGAGGATCTCGCGCGGGCCGATGGTCTCATGCAGCACAAGCACGCCCAGCAGCACGGTCCAGACCGGGGTCAGATAGGCGTTCATCGACCCCAGCGTCGGCCCGGCCAGGCGCAGGATCTGCATGTACAGCGCGATCGGCACCGCGGTCGAGAACACGCCGAAAGCGACCAGCTCCAGCCCGTGCGCCGGCACCGCGGCGAAGGCGGACGGGCCTGTCACGGCCAGCACCGCGATCATCGTCGGCAGGCCGGAGAAGACCTGCTGGCCCAGCGCCAGCCGCACCGGCTGCGGCGCCGGGATGCCGCGCACATAGATCACGCCGAATGCATAGCTGGCGGCCGTCGCCAGCATCGCCAGCGGCCCGAGCAGACCGCTGCCGGCGAATGCGGCGGGGCCGATCAGGATCGCCATGCCGGTGAAGCCGGCCAGCACGCCGCCGGCGCGCCGGCCGGTCAAGCGCTGATCGGCGAACAGCCAGTGCGCCAGCACCGCCACCATCAGCGGGCTCGACGCCGCGATCAGCGCCGCCAGCCCGGCCTCGGTGTCGGCCAGGGCATAGGCGGTCAGCGTGTTCGGCACGATGCCCTGCAGGATGCCCAGCACGATCCAGTCGCGCCATTCCCGGCCGCGCGGCAGGATGCCCTGGCCGCGGGCCAGCAGCCACAGCGCCAGCAGGCCGCCGCCCAGCACGCCGCGGATCGCCGTCAGCGGCATCGGCGCGATGTCGGCCCCCAGCACCTTCATCAGCAGATAGGCGGTGGCCCACAGGAAGGAGCACAGCAGCAGCAGGCCCAGCAGCGGCGCGCTGCCGGTGCGGGCGACGGTGTCGGCGGACGGACTCATGCGCGTCCGTCCAGCCCGGTGTCGAGTTCGATCATGCGCCGCTTCCTCCCGTCGGGGCGGCAGGATGGCGGAACTCCGGCCATGCGGGAAGGGCTAGCCTCAGCCCTCCAGCAGCGGCGCCACGGCGACGCTGCGGCCGCTGTCGATGCTGTCCAGCGCGGCGACGCCGCACAGCACCGCCAGCGCTCCGGCGCGGGCATCGGCGCGCAGGCCCAGCGGGTCCGGCAGGCCGGGCCGGAACAGCATCGCCTGCATCTTCGGGTCGCCGCCCCAATGGCCGCCATGCTCCTGCGGCACCCAGATGTGCTCGACCGCGCCGAAGTTGCGCATCAGCAGGATCTCGTCGGCCGGCGGCGTGGTCCAGGGCTGGCGCTCGAACTGCCGCACCTCGATCCGGCCCTTGGTGCCGTTGAAGGCCAAATGGTGGCCCTCGATCGGCATGAAGGTGTTGAGCGAGTAGGAGACCTGGACGCCGTTCCTGTAGCGCAGCGCCGCGCTCATCGTGTCCGGGATGTCGATGTCCTCGCGGAACACGCAGGCGTCGCGGACATAGCCGTCCTCGCGCGACGGGTCCTCGTACAGCAGGGTCAGCCAGGCGTCGGACGAGACGTCGAAGTGGAAGTCGCACTCCCCGGCCCGGGCACAGTCCTTGCAGCGGGTGCCGCGGAACGGGCCCTTGCTGCCGTAGTGGCGCAGCTCGCCGCGGGCGAACACCTCCTCGGGCTCCGAGGCCAGGTACCAGTTCAGCAGGTCGAAATGGTGGGTCGCCTTGTGCACGAACAGGCTGCCCGAATTGGCGCGGTAGGCGTGCCAGCGGCGGAAATAGTCGGCGCCGTGCTTGGTGTCGAGATACCAGTGGAAGTCGACCGAGACCACGTCGCCGATGGCGCCGTCCAGCAGCAGCTGCTTGATCCGCTGCGAGGTCGGCGCGTAGCGGTAGTTGAAGGTGACGTCGACCCGGCGGCCGGTGCGCTTCTCGGCGGCCAGGATGCGGCGGCACTTCTCCGCCGTGGTCGTCATCGGCTTCTCGGTGATGGCGTCGACCCCGGCCTCCAGCGCCTGGACGATGTGCTCGTCATGGGCGCTGTCGCGGCTGCACACCATCAGCCGGTCCGGCCGGGTCTCGCGCAGCATGGCGCCGAGATCGGTATAGATCGGCGCGTCGACGCCGATCGCCGCCCGCGCCCGCTCCAGCCGCAGCGGGTTCTGGTCGCACAGGCCCACCATCTCGACCACGTCGCCGACCTGGGCCAGCAGCTCCCGGCCCCAGGTCCCGGCGCCGCGATGGCCGGTTCCGACCAGCGCGACCCTCGTCTTGCCCATTTCCGCCTCCAAACCCCGTTACAGGGTGCAATGCGAGTGATAACGCTCGACGCAGGTCCGCAAGACCTCGTCGCCCGGGCGCTTCCACCAGGTCTCGGCCGAGAAGATCTCGACCTCCTGCGGTCCCGAAAAGCCGGCGGCCTCGATCGCGGCGCGGATGCCGCGCAGGTCGATCACCCCGTCGCCCATCATGCCGCGGTCCAGCAGCAGGTCCGTGGTCGGCACCAGCCAGTCGCAGATGTGGTGTGCCAGGATGCGCCCTGCGGCCCCGGCGCGGGCGATCTGCGGCATCAGCTCCGGGTCCCACCAGACATGGTAGACGTCGATGGCGACGCCGATGCCGTCGCCCAGCAGGTCGCAGATGTCCAGCGCCTGCTTCAGTGTGTTCACGCAGGCGCGGTCGGCCGCGTACATCGGGTGCAGCGGCTCGATCGCCAGCGGGATGCCGCTGGCCCGGGCGTGCGGCAGGATGGCGGCGATGCCGTCGGCCACCATCTGCCGGGCGGCGCCGATGTCGCGCGACCCGGCCGGCAGCCCGCCGACCACCAGCACCAGGCAGTCGGCCCCCAGCTCCGCCGCCTCGTCGACCGCGCGCTTGTTGTCGTCGATCGCGGCCTGGCGCGCCTCCGGGTCGCCGGCCGGGAACATGCCGCCGCGGCACAGGCCGGTGACCTGGAAGCCGTTGTCGCGCACGATCCGCGCCGCCTCGTTGAGGCCGATCTTCTGCACCTGGTCGCGCCAGGGCGCGATCGCGGTGATGCCATGGCCCAGGCAGGCCTCGGCCGCCTGCCGCATGTCCCATTGCATGCGGGTGGTGGCGAGGTTGATCGACAGACCTTCAGCCATGGATCAGATCTCCGTCGGTCCGTCGGCCATGGCCGACCAGTCGGGGGTGAGGGCGGTGCCGAGGCCGCGCGCGGCCAGCACCGAGCCGATCGCCAGGCGCCCGCCGCGGATGCTCAGGCGGGCGCGGCCGCCGGCCTCGGCGTAGAGGTCGGGGTGGGCGTCCAGGAAGGCGCGCTGCTCGGCCGCCGGGGCGCCGGCCATGCCGTCGACATAGTGGTGGCCGTTGCGCTCGACATGGCCGGCGCCGCCCAGCGCCGCCAGCACCAGATCCTGCTGCAGCGCGACACCGCCCTGGGTGGTCAGGTCCTCGGCCGACAGGAAATAGCGGACGCCGTCCTCGGCGCTCCATTTGGCGATCCGGGCCCGGTTCAGCAGCGCCCGGTGGAAGCCCTTGCAGGATTTCGAGGAGATGCCGCGATAGCCCAGGGTCCTGGCGCGCGGGAACACATCGATGCTGGCATCCGACTCGTCGACCTCGACCGGCACGCGCTCGGCCAGGGCGTGGATCGGCTCGGCCAGCGCCCGGGCGCGGGCAATCGGCTGCTCCAGGAACAGCACCGCGGCACGCAGCCGGGCCAAGGCGGGATCGGCGGTGAGCCGGTCCCAGAACTCGGCGACCGGCCCGGCCTCGGCGAACTGCTCGTTGCCGTCCAGGGTGACGCGATAGTCGGGCAGCCGGTCCAGCACGGCGGCGATCCGGTGCAGCCGGTCCAGATCCGCCTCGGCCTGGCCGCTCAGCTTCAGCTTGAAATGGGTGTGGCCATAGGCGGCGACCGCCTGCTCCAGGCTCTGCGGCAGCCCGTCATCCAGGCGCTCGGCGATCTCGGCGGTGGTGACCGGGTCGGCCAGCCCGACCGTGTGGCGGGCGTGCAGGTGGTCAGCCGGCGACAGCCCGGCCAGGAACCGGCCGAGGTCGAAATCGCCGAGATCGGGCGCGGTCGCCGCGGTCAGCCCGATCCGGTTGCTGCGCACCGCCGTGACCGCGTCGATCCCGTCGATCCGGCACAGCGCGTCGATCACGGCGCGGTCGAACAGGGCCAGGCCGAAGGAGGCGATCAGCCCGCCCAGCCCCTCCGCCGCGCAGGCCGCATGCTGCCGCTTCTCGATCGCGGCGCTCAGCGCGAAGGCCGGGGCAGGGGGCGCTTCCAGGTAGAACGGGCGGGCGATGGCGAGCGACCGGCGCAGCTGGTCGAAGTTCTGCCGCTCGGTCAGGGCCGGGTCCTTGTCGAACCATTTCGGCACCATCAGCTCGGCCGCCTGCCCCTCGGCCCGGCGGCCATCCGCGGCCTCGACCGTCAGCCGCAGGAAGGCCTGCGGTGCGCCGGTGACGGTGGCGGCACCGAAGCGGAAGGGCAGCCGGAACCGCACCGGCCGCTCATGCAGCCGGGCCTCGACGACGCGCAGGCGGAGGGCGGTCATGATACGACCTCCCCGAGCGCAGGCTTCCCCTTATGAGTCCCCCCTCCCCTTGCGGGAGGGGGGTAGGGGGAGGGGGCTCGCGCCGCGAGGAGCGACAAGTGATTCAGAGAGCGGCTCTGCCGTCGACAACCCCCTCCCCCAACCCCCTCCCGCGAGGGGAGGGGGGGCAAGAAAAGGAACCCGCCAGCGAATGTCATTCCACCCCGCCCACGGCCAGCACCTTGCGCATGCGATGCACCGCCAGGTCCGGGTCGCGCAGCACGCGGGCGGCGTCGGCCAGGCGGAACAGCTCGGCCAGATGCGGCAGCGACCGCGTGCTCTGCTGGCCGCCGATCATCAGGAAGTGATCCTGCAGCCCGTTCAGATAGGCCAGGAACACGACCCCGGTCTTGTAGAAGCGGGTCGGCGCCTTGAAGATGTGCCGGCTCAGCGGCACGGTCGGCGCCAGGATGTCGTGGAACCCGGCCTCGTCCCCGGCCGCCAGCCGCGCCAGCCCGGCCGAGGCGGCGGGGGCGATGGCGTCGAAGATGCCCAGCAGCGCGTCGGAATAACCCTGCTCGTCGCCGGCGATCAGCTCGGCATAGTTGAAGTCGTCACCGGTGTACATGCGCACGCCCGCCGGCAGCCGGCGGCGCATCGCGATCTCCTTCTCCTTCGACAGCAGCGAGATCTTGATGCCGTCGACCTTGGCGGCGCTGTCGCGGATCACGGCCAGGCAGGTGTCCATCGCCCGGTCGTGGTCGGCATCGCCCCAATAGCCGGCCAGCGCCGGGTCGAACATCTCGCCCAGCCAGTGCAGGATCACCGGCTGCTTCACCTGGGACAGGATCCGGCCATAGACCCGGACATAGTCGTCCGGCCCGCGGGCCGCGGCGGCCAAGGCCCGGCTGGCCATCAGGATCACCCGGCCGCCCAGGCCTTCGACCGCCTCGATCTGCTGCTCATAGGCGGCGGTCACGTCGGCGATGGTGACGCCCGGGCCGGGCGGCAGGTGGTCGGTGCCGGCGCCGCAGGCGATCACCGCGCCCGGCCGCTCCTTCGCCCCGGCCAGGGCCCGGCCGATCAGCGCCTTGGCGGTCGGCCAGTCCAGCCCCATGCCGCGCTGGGCGGTGTCCATCGCCTCGGCGACGCCGAGGCCGAGGTCCCAGAGATAGTGGCGGAAGGCGATGGTGCGGTCCCAGTCCACCGCCGTGTCCAGCCACGGGTCGTTGTCGGCCAGCGGGTCGGCCACGACATGCGCCGCGGCATAGGCCACCCGGTTGAAGGCCGGGGCGCTGCCCGGCGCCGGCATCGGCAGCGGCGCGTTGCGGATGGCGTAGCTCTCGAGACCGCCGCCGTTGCGGGGAAGGGTGAGGGCGGCCATGGCTCAGCGCTCCAGCGCCGGCAGGTCGACCCAGCGCCGCTCGGCCCAGCTCTGCAGCCCGGCCTCGGCCAGCTGCACGCCCTTCACGCCCTCCCACAGCGTGTACTTCCACGGCGTGCCGGCGACGACGTGGCGGATGAAATCCTCCCACTGCGCCTTGAAGCCGTTGTCGTAGACCACGTTGTCCGGCACCTCTTCCCACTGGTCCAGGAACGTCATGGTCTGCGGCTGGTCCGGGTTCCACACCGGGCGTGGCGTGTTCACCCGGTGCTGGGTGAAGCAGCGGGTCAGCCCGGCCACGGCGGAGCCATGGGTGCCGTCGACCTGGAAGGTCACCAGGTCGTCGCGCCGCACGCGGACGGCCCAGGAGGAATTGATGTGGGCGACCACGCCGCCCTCGAGCTGGAAGGTGGCGTAGGCCGCGTCGTCGGCATCGGCGGTGTAGCGCTTGCCGGCCTCGTCCACCCGCTCCGGGATGTGGGTGGCGCCGAGGCAGCTGACCGACTTGACCTCGCCGAACAGGTTGTCCAGCACGTAGCGCCAGTGGCACAGCATGTCGAGGATGATGCCGCCGCCATCGCCCTTGCGGTAGTTCCAGCTCGGCCGCTGGGCCGCCTGCCAGTCGCCCTCGAACACCCAGTAGCCGAACTCGCCGCGGACCGCGAAGATCCGGCCGAAGAAGCCGGAATCCCGCAGCATGCGGATCTTCTGCAGCCCGGGCAGGTACAGCTTGTCCTGGACCACGCCGTGGCGGATGCCGCGGGCATCGGCGTGGCGGGCCAGCTTGGCGGCGACCTCCAATGTCTCGGAGATCGGCTTCTCGCAATAGACATGCTTGCCGGCGTCGATCGCGCGGGTCAGCAGTTCGGCCCGCATCTGGGTCGAGCCGGCATCGAAGAACAGGGTGTCGTCGCGGTTGGCCAGGGCCTTGTCGAGGTCGGATCCCCAGCGGGCGATGCCGTGGCGCTTGGCCAGCTCCTCGACCTTCTCGGCGTTGCGGCCGACCAGGATCGGGTCGGGCATCACCTTGTCGCCATTGGGCAGCACCACGCCGCCCTGGTCGCGGATGGCGCAGATCGAGCGCACCAGGTGCTGGTTGTAGCCCATGCGACCGGTGATGCCGTGCATGATGAGGCCGAGGCGCTGGGTGGCCATTCCGGTCTTCCCTCCCGTTGCGGCACGGGCGGCAATTCCCGGCCTTGTTGTAACCAACTGGTTACTAGCGGATCACGGATCGGGCCCGCGCGTCAAGAGGCCGGCGCGGGGGTCAGGGCCGCAGCGAGGCCAGGATCATGTGGGCGATGTGGTCGCCCCATTCGGCCAAAGCGCGCGTTTCGGTCAGCTCACGCCGGAAGATGGTCGACAGGGTGTAGCGATTCGACAGGTAGAAGGCGCCCAGCGAGGCGATGCTGACATAGACCTTGACCGGGTCGGCATCGGCCCGGAACACGCCCTTGGCCGCGCCGCGCTTGAGCAGGTCGGAGATCACGGCGACCAGCGGCGAATGCAGGTCGAAGATGCGGGCCGAGCGTTTCAGGTGCCGCGCCTTCATCAGGTTCTCGGTCTGCAGCAGGCTCAGGAATTCCGGGTGGTCGATGAAGTAGCGCCAAGTGAACAGCGCCAGTTCGCGGATGCCCTCGACCGGGTCGTGGTCGGCCAGATGCAGCTTGCTCTCGGCCGAGCGGATGGCGACATAGGCGCCTTCCAGCACCGCCAGGTACAGGGCCTCCTTGTCGCCGAAATAGTGGTACAGCATGCGCTTGTTGGCGCCGGCGCGCTTGGCGATTTCGTTGATGCGCGCGCCGCTGTACCCTTTCTCCATGAACTCCTTGACCGCGGCGGCGAGGATCGCGGCGCTGGTGCGTTCCGGGTCGCGCACGGCCTTGGTGACAGGGCGTTTCGGCTTATCTTCCGTCGGGGCGTCGATGGTCTCGTCGCTGATGCTCACGGTCGGGCGGCCTCGATCAGGGCCGGAGGCGACGCAGCGTCGCTGCCGGTGTTCGTGTTGACAGCCATCATCGCATCGATCTAGCTTGTAACCAACTGGTTATAACAATCGTCGCGCCGGCCTTCGGTCGAAGGCCTGCCTCAGGCACCAACCGACCACCGCTTGCAACGCCTCGCCGACCGACGGGCCGACCGACGGGGCAGGGCATCAGGAGGAACGCGATGACGCCGCTGCGGTTGACCCGCAGGCACGCCCTGGAGGTCGGGATCGGCGTCGCCGGTCTCGCCGCAGCCGGGCTGGCCCGTCCCGCAGGGGCGGCGGAGACCGAATTGCGCATGGCTTGGTGGGGCTCGAAGGCGCGGGCCGACCGTACCGCCGCGGCCAACCGGCTGTACGAGGCGGCGCATCCGGCGGTGTCGATCAAGGGCGAGACCATGGGTTGGCCCGACTACTGGCCCCGCCTCGCCACCCAGGCGGCCGGCGGCAACGCCCCCGACCTGATCCAGATGGATTACGGCTACATCGTCGAATACGCCCGGCGCGGCCTGCTGCTGCCGCTCGACGACTACATGCCGTCGGTGCTGGCGATCGCGGATTTCGGCGCCGCGGCAATCGATTGCGGCCGGGTCGAGGGCAAGCTGTACGGCGTCAATCTCGGCCTCAACTCGACCGCTTTCGTCTATGACGAGGAGACGCTGCGCCAGATCGGCATCGAGATCCCGGCCTGGGACTGGAGCTGGGACCAGTGGGGCGCCTGGTCGCTGCGGGTCGCCCAGGCGTCGAAGCGCGACGGCTATTGGGGGCTGCAGGACGCCGGCGGCCTGGCGCCGTCTCTCGAATGCTGGCTGCGGCAGCAGGGCATGGTGATGTACACGGCCGAGGGGCAGCTCGGCTTCGGCGCGGCCGAGGCCGCCGGCTGGTACGGCTTCTGGCACGAACTGCGCCAGAAGGGCGCGATCCCGTCGGCCGACGTCCAGGCGCTCGACAAGGGCGGCGCGACCGAGACCTCGATGCTGGCCCTCGGCCATGCCGCCGCGATCTCCACCAATTCGAACCAGCTGGTCGCACATCAGGCGCTGGTGCCGACCAGGCTCGGCCTGACCATGCAGCCCAGCGGCGGCCGGGACGCCAAGCCCGGACAGTTCATGAAGCCGTCGATGCTGTGGAGCGTCTCGGCCCGCAGCGAGCAGGCCGAGGAGGCGGTGCGGGTGGCGAGTTTCTACGTCGCCGACCCCGAGGCCGCGAAGCTGCTGGGGGTCGAGCGCGGCATCCCGGCCTCGGCGGCGATGCGCGCCGCGATCGCGCCGGGGCTGGAGGCGCTGGACCGGGCCATGCTCGACTATGTCGACTTCATCGCCGACAAGGTCGCGCCGCTGCCGCCGTCACCGCCCAAGGGCACCGGCGAGGTCGGCATCCTGCTGCGGCGGATCAACGAACAGGTCGGCTTCGGCCAGGCCTCGCCGGAAGAGGCCGGCCGCCAGTTCATCACCGAGGCTGCCGCCATCCTCGGCCGCGGCTGACCCCCCACAACACCCAGCGCCTTCGGAGAGAAGAGGCGCGAACGACAGGAGGAACACGAGATGGCGAGACTGATCACCAACCGCAGACAGGTGCTGAAGCTGGGCGCCGCCCTGGGCGGAATGGCTGCCTCCGGGCTGTCCATGCCGGCTTTGGCCCAGGACAAGCGCGTGCGCATGTTCTGGTGGGGCTCGAAGGAGCGGGCCGACCGCACCAACAAGGTCAACAAGCTGTACGAGGCCGCGCATCCCGGCACGTCGATCAACGGCGAGACGCTGGGCTGGCCCGACTACTGGCCGCGCCTGGCCACCCAGACCGCCGGCCGCAACGCGCCGGACGTGATCCAGATGGATTACCGCTACATCGTCGAATACGCGCGGCGCGGCGCGCTGCTGCCGCTCGACGAGTACATGCCGTCGGTCCTGAAGATCGAGGATTTCGGCAAGCCGGCGATCGATTGCGGCCGGGTCGAGGGCAAGCTCTACGGCGTCAATCTCGGCAACAACTCGACCGCCATCGTCTACGACGCCGAGACGCTGCAGCAGATCGGGGTCGAGGAGCCGACATGGGAGTGGAGCTGGGCGCAATGGGGCGACTGGTCGCTCAAGGTCGCCCAGGCTTCGAAGCGCGACGGGTTCTGGGGCATCGGCGACTGCGGCGGCATCGAGCCGGCGCTCGACTGCTGGCTGCGGCAGAAGGGCAAGGCGCTCTACACCGCCGAGGGCCGTCCCGGCTTCGACGTCGAGGTCATGACCGAATGGTTCGGCTTCTGGCATGAGCTGCGGCAGAAGAAGGCGATCCCGCCGGCCGACATCCAGGCGCTGGACAAGCAGTCGCCGGAGACCAGCATGCTGGCCCTCCTCCATTCCGCCGCGATCATCACCAACTCGAACCAACTGGTGGCGCATCAGGTGCTCAGCAAGACCAAGCTGAAGATGACGATGCAGCCGAGCGGCGGCCCCGGGGCCAAGCCCGGGCAGTATCTGAAGCCCTCGATGCTGTTCAGCATCGCGGCGCGCAGCCAGATCGCCGAGGAGGCGGTGCGCGTCGCCAATTTCTATGTCACCGATGTCGAGGCCGGGAAGGTGCTCGGCGTCGAGCGCGGCGTGCCGGCGTCGAAGACGCTGCGCGAGGCGGTGGCGCCGACCCTCGACGAGCTCAGCCGGGCGATGCTCGACTACGTCTCCTTCATCACCGACAAGGTCGGCGACCTGCCGCCGTCGCCGCCGAAGGGCGCGGGTGAGATCAACTTCCTGCTGAAGCGGGTCAACGAGCAGGTCGGCTTCGACCAGGCGGCCCCGGCCGACGCCGCCAAGCAGTTCGTCGACGAAGCCAACAGCATTCTCGATCGCGGGTGACGCCATGACTGTTGCGGTGCAGGCCTCAGGCAGGGTGGAACGGGCGCGAGGGAGGCGGCGGATCACATCCCGCACCCTCTCGGGCTACATGTTCCTGACGCCATGGCTGATCGGATTCATCGGCCTGACCGCCGGGCCGATCCTGGTCTCGCTCTACCTGTCCTTCACCGATTTCGACCTGCTGCAGAGTCCGAACTGGGTCGGGGCGGCGAACTACGTCCGGATCGCCACCGCCGATCCGAAGTTCCTGTCCTCGATGAAGGTCACCTTCCTGTTTGTGCTGTTCGCGGTGCCCTTGAAGCTGGCCTTCGCCCTCGGCGTGGCGATGCTGCTGAACAAGGGCATCGCGGGCTTGCCGGTGTACCGCGCCCTGTTCTACCTGCCGTCGCTCTTGGGCGCGAGCGTCGCCATCGCCGTGCTGTGGCGCCAGCTCTTCGCCGGCAGCGGCCTGGTCAACCAGTTCCTGGCCCTGTTCGGCATCCACGGGCCGAGCTGGATCTCCAACCCGAACTACGCGCTGTCGACGCTGGTCGTCCTCAGCATCTGGCAGTTCGGCTCGCCGATGATCATCTTCCTCGCCGGGCTGCGCCAGATCCCGCGCGACCTGTACGAGGCCTCGGCGATCGACGGCGCCAGGCCCTGGCACCAGTTCTGGCGCATCACCCTGCCGCTCTTGACCCCGGTGGTGTTCTTCAACGCGGTGATCCAGACGATCGAGGCGTTCAAGGCTTTCACCCCGGCCTTCATCATCAGCGAAGGCACGGGCGGGCCGATCGACTCCACCCTGTTCTACACCCTGTACCTGTACCAGGAAGCCTTCAGCAATTTCCGCATGGGCTACGCCTCGGCGCTGGCCTGGGTGCTGGTGGTGATCATCGCGCTGTTCACCGCCTTCTCCTTCCTCTCGGCCCGCTACTGGGTGCATTACGATGAGTGACATCGCCCTCGAAAGCCCGGCCCGCCGCCCGCTGTCGCGGTCGCTGCTGATCCACATCGCGCTGTGCGCCGCGTCGCTGGCGATGCTGTATCCGCTGCTGTGGATGCTCGCCAGCTCGTTCAAGGACGACAGCCAGATCTTCTCCTCGGCCTCGCTGTGGCCGGAGAGCTTCAGCCTCGACGCCTATGTCCGGGGCTGGAGCGGGCTCGACATCAGCTTCGGCCAGTTCTTCTGGAACTCGGCGGTGATCTCGGGGCTGTCGGTGGTCGGCAACGTCTTCGCCTGCTCGCTGACCGCCTTCGCCTTCGCCCGGCTGCGCTTCCCGGGGCGCAACTTCTGGTTCGCGCTGATGCTGGGCACGCTGATGCTGCCGTATCACGTGACCCTGATCCCGCAATACGTGCTGTTCCTGCAGCTCGACTGGGTCGACACCTTCCTGCCGCTGGTGGTGCCGAAATACCTCGCCTCCGACGCCTTCTTCATCTTCCTGATGGTGCAGTTCTTCCGCGGCCTGCCGCGCGAGCTGGACGAGGCGGCGATGATGGACGGCTGCAGCCCCTGGAAGATCTACTGGAAGATCATCATGCCGCTGTCGAAGCCGGTGCTGGCCACGGCGGCGATCTTCTCCTTCATCTGGACCTGGGACGACTTCTTCGCGCCCTTGATCTACCTGAACGACATGGGCTCCTACACGGTCCAGCTCGGCCTCAGGAACTTCGTCGATTCCACCGGCAAGTCGGATTGGAGCGCGCTGTTCGCCATGTCCGTCCTGACCCTGCTGCCGGTGTTCGTGTTCTTCCTGTTCTTCCAGCGCCTTCTGATCGAGGGCGTCGCCACCACCGGCCTCAAACGCTGATCCGGGACCTCTCATGACCATCCGTTTCGCCGCCATCGGCATCAACCACAACCACATCTTCGGGCAGGTCGACGCGCTGCTCGGCGCCGGGGGCGAGTTCGTCGCCTTCCACGCGCCGGAGGACGACCTCGCCGGCCCGTTCCAGACCCGCTACCCGCAGGCGAAGCGCGTCTCCGACCCGCGCGCCATCCTGGACGACCCGTCGATCCGGCTGGTCACCTCGGCCGGCATCCCGGCCGACCGGGCGCCGCTCGGCATCGCCGTGATGCGGGCCGGCAAGGATTACCTCTCCGACAAGCCGGGCATGACCTCGCTGGAGCAGCTGGCCGAGGTGCGGCGGGTGCAGGCCGAGACCGGCCGGATCTACTCGATCTGCTACTCCGAGCATTTCCAGACCCGGTCGACCATCAAGGCCGGCGAGCTGGTGCAGGCCGGAGCGATCGGCAAGGTGATCAACACCGTCGGCCTCGGGCCGCACCGCCTCAACGCCAAGACGCGCCCCGACTGGTTCTTCAAGCGGGCGCGCTACGGCGGCGTCCTGACCGACATCGCCTCGCACCAGTTCGAGCAGTTCCTGTTCTTCGCCGGCACGCTCGATGTCGAGGTCGCCTCGGCCGCGGTCGCCAACCGCGGCAACCCGGAGACGCCGGAGCTGCAGGATTTCGGCGAGGCGCTGCTGCGCAGCCCCGACGCCACCGGCTACATCCGGATCGACTGGTTCACCCCGGACGGGCTGCCGACCTGGGGCGACGGGCGGCTGACCATCCTCGGCACCGAGGGCTATATCGAGCTGCGCAAATATGTCGACCCGACCGGCCAGCCCGGCACCGACCACCTGATCCTGGTCGACCAGAAGGGCCTGCAGCGGATCGACTGCAGCGGCGTCGAGCTGCCCTTCGGCCGGCAACTGGTCGCCGACGTGCTGGAGCGGACGGAGACGGCGATGACCCAGGAGCACTGCTTCAAGGCGATGGAGCTGGCGCTGACGGCGCAGGCGATGGCGGAAGCGACCGCCGGACGGAGGGCGTAGGAATGACGGTTCGTAACGTTGCCGTGATCGGCCTCGGCGTCGGCCGCGGCCACATCGCCGAAGGCTATGCCGAGCACCCGGACAAGTTCCGGGTCGAGGCGATCTGCGACCTGAACCCGGAGCGCCTGGCCGAGATCGGCGACGAGTTCGACATCCCGGTGCGGACCACCCGCTTCGACGAGATCCTGCGCATGCGGGAGATCGAGGTGGTCGACATCTGCACCCCGCCGACCGTGCATATCGGCCAGATCCTGGCGGCGCTCGACGCCGGCAAGCAGGTGGTCTGCGAGAAGCCGCTGGTCGGGTCGCTGGCCGATCTCGACCGGGTGGCGAAGGCCGAAGCCGAGGCGCCGGGCCGGGTGATGCCGATCTTCCAGTACCGCTATGGCGACGGGCTGCAGAAGGCCAAGCGCATCGTCGAGGCCGGCATCGCCGGCAAGCCCTATCTCGCCACGGTGGAGACGGCCTGGAACCGCGGCGCCAAATACTATTCGGTGCCCTGGCGCGGCCGGCTCGACACCGAGCTGGGCGGCGTGCTGCTGACCCATGCCATCCATTCGCACGACATCATGACCTATCTGCTGGGGCCGGTGGCCTCGGTCTACTGCCGCACCGCCACCCGGGTGAACCCGATCGAGGTCGAGGACTGCGCCGTCGCCAGCGTGGCGATGCAGAGCGGCGCGCTGGTCTCGCTGGCCGCCACCCTCGGCTCGCAGGTCGAGATTAGCCGGCTGCGCTTCTGCTTCGAGAACGTCACCTTCGAGAGCGGGCTGAAGCCCTATGCCCCGGGCGACGCGCCCTGGCAGATCACCCCGGCCTCGCCGGAGATCGCCCAGCGGATCGAGGGCGCGCTGGCCGAGTGGGAGACGGTGCCGTCGCGCTTCGCCGGCCAGCTCGGCCGCTACCACAAGGCACTGGAGACCGGGGGGCCGCTGCCGGTGACGCTGGACGACGCGCGCCGGTCGCTGGAACTGGCGACGGCGCTGTTCCATTCTGCGGAGACCGGCGTGGCCGTCGATCTGCCGATCGGCCGCGACCATCCCAAATACGCCGATTGGCGTCCGCAGCCGAAAGCCGTCGCATGAGCCTGCACCCGGACCGTCTCTTTTCACCGGACCCCACCCAGCGCGGCATCGCCCGGCGCCTCTATGCCGAGGTCGCCGGCCTGCCGCTGATCAGCCCGCACGGTCACACCGATCCCGTCTGGTACGCGAAGAACGAGGCGTTCGCGGACCCGGCGTCGCTGCTGATCATCCCGGACCACTACATCTTCCGCATGCTCTACAGCCAGGGGGTGCGGCTGGAGGATCTCGGCGTGAAGCGGCGCGACGGCGGACCGGTCGAGACCGATCCGCGGGCGATCTGGCGCCGCTTCGCCGAGCACTGGCACCTGTTCCGCGGCACCCCGACCCGGATGTGGCTCGACCACACCTTCGAGACCCTGTTCGGGGTGGAGGAGCGGCTGACGCCGGCCAGCGCCGACCGGATCTACGACCGCATCGCCGACCGCCTGGCACGGCCGGACTACCGCCCCCGGGCGCTGTTCGAGCGCTTCAACCTCGAGGTCATCGCCACCACGGAATCGCCGCTCGACCCGCTCGACCACCACCGCACGATCCGCGACAGCGGCTGGAAGGGCAGGGTGGTCACCGCCTTCCGGCCCGACCCGGTGGTGGACCCGGAGTTCGACGGCTTCCGCGAGGGGCTGCAGCGCCTCGGCGAGATCACCGGCGAGGACACGCATTCCTGGCGCGGCTACCTCGCCGCCCTGGCCAACCGCCGCGCCTATTTCAAGCAGATGGGCGCGACCTCGACCGATCACGGCCACCCGACCGCGGCGACGGCCGATCTCGACCCGGTGCCGGCGGTGACGCTGTTCGAGAAGATCGTCTCCGGCCATTTCGAGCCGCAGGACGCCGAGCTGTTCCGGGCCCAGATGCTGACCGAGATGGCGCGGATGAGCCTCGAGGACGGCCTCGTGATGCAGATTCACCCGGGCTCGTTCCGCAACCACAACCCGACGCTGCAGCGCGAGTTCGGCCGCGACAAGGGTGCCGACATCCCGACCCGCACCGACTATGTCCGGGCGCTCAAGCCGCTGCTCGACCGCTTCGGCAACGAGCGGGACCTGTCGGTGATCCTGTTCACGCTGGACGAGAGCACCTATGCGCGCGAGCTGGCGCCGCTGGCCGGGCACTACCCGACCCTGCGTCTCGGCCCGCCCTGGTGGTTCTTCGACAGCCCGGAGGGGATGCTGCGCTTCCGCGAGCTGGCGACCGAGACGGCGGGCTTCTACAACACCGTCGGCTTCAACGACGACACCCGCGCCTTCCCGTCGATCCCGGCCCGGCACGACGTCGCTCGGCGCATCGACTGCCGCTATTTGGCCCAGCTGGTGGCCGAGCACCGGCTGGACGAGGACGAGGCGGCGGAGGTCGCGATCGACCTCGCCTACCGCCTGCCCAAGGCGGCGTACAAGCTTTGAGGACCGGGCCCTGCAGGAGATCGAGATCAGCCGGCCCAGGTCTCCTGCAGGTACCGCCACAGCACCACATCCTCCCGGGCTTCCAGCAGGGCGGTCGACCGCCGCAGGCTCTCCACGCCGCGGACGCTCTGCCATTCGTCATAGGTGCAGAGGCGGAAGCCGCCGGGCAGGACGAGGCGCATGGCGGCGTCGCGGATCTCGATCCGGAACGGCGCGGCCGGGTCGGCATGCACCCCGCGCGCCTGGCGCAGCCAGCCGATCACCGCGGCGCGGTCCAGCACCGCGCCGTCCGGGGTGATCAGCGTGAAGTCGGAGGGCCAGACCGGCTCGTTCCGGGCGAACTCCGCCGGATCGGTCGCGGCGTCGCCGAGCCAGCGCTCGAAGAACCGGTGCAGGCGTTCGATCTCGTCGAGGCAACGGTCGCCGATCGGGTCGTTCATGTCGGGGCCTCGCCCACAGCGTTTGATTGACTTTTGTCCGATAAAGGTCCGGAGTCGGCCTGGTACCTTTTGCGTGCGCACCCGTCGAGAACAGGCTTTCCCATCATGAATTTTCAGCCCGGCCGAAGCGAGGACGTTCCGGCTGTGGTCCCTGCGGCCGTACATCCCGCCCCCCGGGAGCGTCGCATCGAGATTTCGGCCCAGATCCTCGCCGGTCTTGCCCTGTTCGGCAGCCTGTGGTTCGGCCTGCTCGCCGCCCTGCTGGCGGGCCTGCTGATCCATGAGCTGGTGCATGCCGTGGCGCCGGTGTTCCGCCGCTTCGGCGCCATGCACAACATCGGCCGCATCATCGCCCTCGGCCTGCTGACGGCGGTGCTGAGCCTGGCCGTGATCTTCGGCGTGATCGAGCTGATCTCCCTGCTCACCACCCGGCAGGAGGGGCTGGTCGCGGTGATGCGCAAGATGGCCGAGGCGGTGGAGGAGGTGAGCCAGCAGCTGCCGCCCTGGATCGTCGCCTATATCCCGGCCAGCGGGCAGGATCTCGACACCATGCTGGCGCAGTCGCTGCGCGACCATTCGCGGGACCTGCTGCGGCTCACCACCGATGTCGGGCGCATCCTGGTCCACATCGTCATCGGCCTGGTGATCGGCGGCATGATCGCCATCGCCGACCTGACCGAGAAGCCGGGGCGCGGGCCGCTGGCCCGGGCGCTGGGGGAGCGGGCCCGGCTGCTCGCCCTGTCGTTCCGCCGCGTCGTCTTCGCCCAGGTGCGGATCTCGGCCCTCAACACCGCGCTGACGGCGATCTACCTGGTCGTGGTCCTGCCGGCGTTCGGCGTCCACCTGCCGCTGACCAAGACCATGATCGTGGTCACCTTCGTCGTCGGCCTCTTGCCGGTGATCGGCAACCTGATCTCAAACACCGTGATCGTGGTGATCAGCCTCAGCCTGTCGGTCTATGTCGCTGCGGCGTCGCTGGCCTTCCTGGTGATCATCCACAAGCTGGAATACTTCATCAACGCCAAGATCGTCGGTACCCAGATCCACGCCCGGGCCTGGGAGATCCTGATCTCGATGCTGCTGATGGAGGCGGCCTTCGGCGTGCCGGGCGTGATCGCGGCGCCGGTGTTCTACGCCTATCTCAAGGCCGAGCTGGGACGGAGCAAGCTGATCTGAGGCGGAGGGTCGGGCCAGCTCCGGCTGTGGGACTGGATGGCCACGCTTCGCTCGCTATGACGATGTATGAGGCAGGTGGCTGCTCTCCAGATCAAATCAACATCCGTCATGGCGAGCCCCGAAGGGGCGTGGCCATCCAGAATGGTCGGGCCAGCGCTCCGGCTGCGGGACTGGATGGCCACGCTTCGCTCGCCATGACGGTGTAGGGGCCGACGCGCCGGGCTACATCGGCGGCACAAGCCCGTCCTTGCCGACCTGGACCGCGTGCGAGACCAGCGACCCGTCGGCACCCTTGACCGCGCTGACGATGACATGGGCGCCCTTGGTCAGCTGGTCGCGGCTGCCCGGCTCATAGGTGATCACCGGCACGTCGGGCGGCACCGTCAGCTTGGTCTCGACGCCCTGGTAGCGCAGCGTCACCACCCGGCCATCGGTGCCTTCGACATCGCCGGCCGTGGCG
The DNA here is from genome assembly GCF_038440215.1 of Inquilinus sp. OTU3971. Lineage (NCBI taxonomy): Bacteria > Pseudomonadati > Pseudomonadota > Alphaproteobacteria > Rhodospirillales > Rhodospirillaceae > Inquilinus > Inquilinus sp. OTU3971. The sequence goes on from NZ_JASATH010000062.1 coordinate 36,245, forward strand.
TTGGTCATGGTGCTGCCGGGCTTCAGGTCGAACGGGTGCTGGCCTTCGCCGACGCCGCGCATGCTCTCCGGGAACACCTGCACCTCCAGCGCCCGCAGGCTGCCGTCGGGCTGCGGCATGGCGGCGCTGCCGATATAGCTGCCGGGCTTGATGTCGCGGATGTCGGCCGGGGCGATGGTCCGCACCATGGCGTCGTCGGCCAGGGTGACGGTGGCGGTGCTGCCGCCGCGGGCGGCGATGGTCATGACCGGCCCGTCCATCGCCGCGATGGTGCCGCGGATGCGCTGCTGGGGCTGGCTCTGGGCCATGGCCGGCAGGGCCGACAGGGCTGCGAACAGGGCCAGGCCCGCGATCGCGCTGCGCTTCATGATGCTGTCCTCGCTGGAGCGTCGACGCCCCCTTCGAGAGACCCGTACGCCCGCACCAGGCCGGCGGTTACATGAATTCGCCCTCAGGACGAAGGGCCGGCCTGCCGCGCCTTCCGCGCCAGGGCGATCAGCAGCGCGTCGTCGACGCCGTCGGACGGCGGCAGCCCCTCGGCGCGGCGGAAAGCCTCGGCGGCATCGTCGGAGGCGTAGCCGAGCGTCGCCAGCAGCCGCAGCGCCGCCGCGACCTTGGCGGTCGGCGACCGGGCGCCGAGCAGCGCGGCGGCGTAGCGCGGCACGTCGTCCTCCTCCGCCAGCGACCGCGCGAACCAGATCACCGCCTCGGTCTCGTCGCGGGCGACGCCGCGGCCGGTCTCATAGGCGATGCCCAGCTCGCTCTGCGCCTCGGGGTTGCCCTTCTCGGCGGCGATGCGGAACCAGCGCAGCGCCTCGGCATCGTCCTGCGCCACGCCGCGCCCGGCCTTGAAATGGCAGCCGAGATGGAAGGCGGCCTCGGCATCGCCCTGGTCGGCGGCCAGGCGGTACAGGCGCAGCGCCTTGACGTCGTCCTGCGGCACGCCGCGGCCCTGCTCGTACATCAGGCCAAGATTGAGCTGGGAATAGGCATAGCCCCGCTCGGCCGAACGGCGATACCAGCGTGCCGCTTCGGCATCGTCCTCCGGCACGCCGCGGCCGCGCTCATGCATCCAGCCGAGGTTGGCCTCGGCGCGGGCATAGCCTTGCTCGGCGGCCAGGCGATACCAGCGGATGGCCTCGCTGTCGTCCTGCGGCACGCCCTGCCCGTCGCGATAGAGACCGGCGAGATTGGTCCGGGCCCGCGCGATGCCCCGCTCGGCGGCGAGGCGGTACAGACGGGCGGCCTCGGCCAGATCCTGCGCCACGCCGCGGCCGCTCTCATACATCCAGGCGAGGTTGCTCTGAGCGTGGGCGTAGCCCTGGTCGGCGGCCAGCCGGTACCAGCGTGCGGCCTCGGCATCGTCCTCGGCCACGCCCTTGCCGATGTCGTACAGGATGCCGATGCCGTTCTGAGCCTCGGCGTAGCCCTGCTTGGCGGCCAGGCGGTACCAACGCATCGCCTTGGCGTCGTTCTCGGCCACGCCGCGGCCGGTGTCGTACATGGCGCCGAGCTCGGCCTCGGCGCGGGCATAGCCCTGCGCCGCTGCACGGCGATACCAGCGCACCGCCTCGGCATCATCCCGGGCCACGCCGTGGCCGCCGGCATACAGGAAGGCCAGGTTGGTCTGCGCCCGGGCCAGCTCCTGATCGGCCGCCAGGCGGTACAGCCGGGCGGCCTCGGCCTCGTCCTCGGGCACGCCGCGACCGACCTCGTGCATCCAGCCGAGATTGGTGCGGGCCTCGGCATCGCCCTGCTCGGCGGCCACGCGGTAGAGCCGCACCGCCTCGGCATCGTCCTGCGGCACGCCGCGGCCGGAATAATACAGGTTGCCCAGCAGGCGCCGGCCGACGGCGGAACCGGACCCGGCGGAGCGGCCATACCAATAGGCCGCGGCGGCGTAGTCCACGGCCCCGCCGCGGCCGTTCTCGGCCATGTAGCCGAGGCTGTTCTGGGCCGGGATGTAGCCCTGCTCCGCGGCCAGGCGGTACAGGCGTACCGCCGCGGGCGCGCGGGGGGGGGCCGCCGCCCCCGCC
>NZ_JASATH010000063.1:0-37581 GCF_038440215.1 Inquilinus sp. OTU3971
ATAAAAACCCCCCCCCCCCCCCCCGGGGGGGGGGGGGGGCAGGGGGAGGGGGCTGCGCGCATCCGCGCGCGAATGGGCAGGGATGCGGCCGGCTGAGAGAACCCCCTCCCCCTAGCCCCCTCCCGCGAGGGGAGGGGGGACTCAGGTTTGAATGGGGGAGGGGGGATGCGTTCACTCGGCCGCCTTGCCCTTGCGGGCTGCCGCCTTCTTCGCCGGGGCCTTCTTGGCGGCGGACTTCGGCGCCGCCTTGGCCGCCGAGCGGCCGCGGCCGCCCTTGGCCGGGCCCTTCGCCGCCTTGGCGGCGAGCCATTCGACGGCCTTCTCCACCGTCACCGCCTCGGGCTCGACGCCGCGGGGCAGCGAGGCCATGACCTTGCCGTGCCGGACATAGGGGCCGTAGCGGCCGGCGAACACCTTGATCGGCTCGCCGCCATCGGGATGCGCCCCGACCTCGCGCAGCGGCTCGGCGCTGGGCCGGGCCTTGGCGTTGTCGGCGGCCAGCAGGTCGACGGCGCGGTTCATGCCGATCTTCAGCACATCCTCTTCCGGCGGCAGGTTCTTGTACTTGTCGCCATGCTTCAGATAGGGCCCGTAGCGGCCGATGCCAGCCAGGATCGGCTCGCCGGACTCCGGGTGTCGGCCGATCTCGCGCGGCAGCGACAGCAGGGCCAGCGCCTCGGCCAGCGTCATCGCCATCGGGTCCTGCGACTTGGTCAGCGAGGCGCGCTTGGGCTTCTCGCCTTTCTCGGCCTCGTCCTTCGGCCCGAGCTGGGCGTAGATGCCGTAGGGGCCCTTGCGGATCGACACCGGCAGGCCGGTCTCCGGATCGTCGCCGAGCAGGCGGGGGAAGGCCGATTCCTCGCCGCCATTCTCCTCGCCCGGGGCGCCGAGCGGCCGGGTGTAGCGGCAGTCCGGATAGTTCGAGCAGCCGATGAAGGCGCCGGTGCGGCCGAGCTTCAGCCCCATCCGGCCCTTGGCGCAGGACGGGCACAGCCGCGGGTCGGTGCCGTCGCCCTTCGGCGGGAACAGGTGGTCGGACAGCGCCTCGTCCAGGGCCGAGATCACGTCGCCGATCTTGAGGTCCTTGGTGCCCTCGACCGCGGCGTGGAACGCGGCCCAGAAGTCGCGCAGCACCTGCTTCCAGTCGAGCTTGCCGCCCGAGATGTCGTCGAGCTGCTCCTCCAGCTTGGCGGTGAAATCGTATTCGACGTAGCGGCGGAAGAAGTTCTCGAGGAAGGCGGTGACGATGCGGCCGCGGTCCTCCGGGATGAAGCGCTTCTTCTCCAGCCGGACGTACTCCCGGTCCTGCAGCACCTGCAGGATCGAGGCGTAGGTGGAGGGGCGGCCGATGCCCAGCTCCTCCATCCGCTTGACCAGGCTGGCTTCGGTGAAGCGCGGCGGCGGCTGGGTGAAATGCTGCTCCGGCACGGTCTTGCGGCGGTCGACCGCGTCGCCCTTGGCCATCGCCGGCAGGCGGCGCTGGCTCTCATCCGCATCTTCGCCGGGGGCCACGGGGTCGTCGCGGTCCTCCTGGTAGACCTTGAGGAAGCCGTCGAAGCGGATGACCGTGCCGACGGCGCGGAACACCGCGGTCTGGCGGGCGTCGGCGACGTCGACGATGGCCTGGTCCATCACCGCCGATTCCATCTGGCAGGCCATGGTGCGCTTCCAGATCAGCTCGTAGAGCCGCAGCTCCTCGCGCGACAGGGACCGCGACACCTCCTCCGGCCGGCGGCGCAGGTCGGTCGGGCGGATCGCCTCATGCGCCTCCTGGGCGTTCTTGGCGGTCGATTTGTAGACCCGCGGCGAGGACGGGACGTAGGTCGGGCCGTACAGGTTGCCGATCGCCTGGCGGGCCTGGGCGATGGCCTCGCCGGCCAGGGTCAGGCCGTCGGTCCGCATATAGGTGATCAGGCCGACCGTCTCGCCGCCGATGTCGACGCCTTCATACAGGCGCTGGGCGGTGCGCATGGTCTGGGTCGCGCTCATGCCCAGCTTGCGCGACGCCTCCTGCTGCAAGGTCGAGGTGGTGAAGGGCGGGGCCGGGTGGCGCCGCACCTGCTTGGTCTCGACCGAGGCCACGGCGAAGGCCAGCGGGTCGATCGCCGCCACCGCGGCCCGGGCCGAGGCCTCGTCCGGCAGGTCGAACTTGTCGAGCTTGCGGCCGTTCAGATGGGTCAGCCGGGCGGTGAACTCGTCGCCCTTCGGCGTCCGGAACACCGCCTCGATGCTCCAGAACTCGCGGGCCCGGAAGCGCTCGATCTCCAGCTCACGCTCGCAGATCAGCCGCAGCGCCACCGACTGGACGCGGCCGGCGGAGCGGGAGCCCGGCAGCTTGCGCCACAGCACCGGCGACAGGGTGAAGCCGACCAGATAGTCCAGCGCCCGGCGGGCCAGATAGGCCTCGATCAGCTCGCGGTCCAGGTCGCGCGGATTTGCGACGGCGTCGAGGATGGCCGATTTGGTGATCTCGTTGAAGGTCACCCGGCGGATCTCGACGTCCTTCAGCCCGCGGCGGTCGCGCAGCAGCTGCTGCACATGCCAGGAGATGGCCTCGCCCTCGCGATCCGGGTCGGTGGCCAGCAGCACGCGGGTGACGTCCTTGGCGGCGCGGGCGATCTCGTCCATGCGGGACTTGCCGCGGTCGGCCAGCTCCCAGTCCATGGCGAAGTCTTCCTCCGGCCGGACCGACCCGTCCTTGGCCGGCAGGTCGCGGACATGGCCGAAGCTGGCCAGCACCGTATAGTCGCGGCCGAGATATTTGTTGATCGTCTTGGCCTTCGCGGGCGACTCGACGATGACGAGGGTCTGGTCTGCCAAAGCGCCACACTCAATCTTTACGACGGCATCGCCGGAGGGCGGCGCCAGGAAAACCACGCCTCGCCGCGGGGCGTTGCGTCAAAGGAGACTGATCCGGTTGCCGGGTTGGCGCTCGATCCGGCCGGCGAGTTCGAGCTCCAGCAGCACGGTCAGCACCACCGGCGGAGACAATTGGCAATCGCGCAACAGTTCGTCAACCGCCGTCGGCGTCGGCGACAGCCGTTCCAGCACCTCGGCCATCGCCCGGGTGCGGTCGGCCTCGACCCCGTCGCCGCCCTCCGGGAGGGAGGCGGAGGGGGAACGGGACGCCGGGGGCGGCGGTTCGCGCAGCAGCGGGGCGGAGATCTGCGGCGCCAGCGCCTCGAGCACATGCTCGGCCGATTCGACCAGGGTGGCGCCGCCGCGGATCAGCCGGTTGCAGCCCTGGGCGCGGGGGTCGAGCGGCGATCCCGGCACCGCCAGCACCTGCCGGCCCTGCTCGGCGGCCATGCGGGCGGTGATCAGCGAGCCGGAGCGCAACGCCGCCTCGATCACCACCACGCCGAGCGACAGGCCGGAGATCAGCCGGTTGCGGCGCGGGAAGTGACGCGCGGTCGGCTGGGTGCCGAGGGCGCATTCCGCCACCGCGAGCCCGGACTCGGCGAGGCGGTCGTAGAGCCCGGCATTCTCCGGCGGGTAGACGATGTCGAGGCCGCCGGCCAGCACCGCCAGCGTGCCGGTGGCGAAGGCGCCCTCATGCGCCGCGGTGTCGATGCCGCGGGCGAAGCCGGAGACCACGGTGAAGCCGGCCTCGCCCAGCTGCCGTGCCATGTCATGGGCGAAGCGGCGGCCATTGAGCGAGGCGTTGCGGGCCCCGACGATGCCGACCATCGGCCGGGCCGCGAAATCGCCGCGGCCGCGCAGCGACAGCACCGGCGGGGCGTCCTCGATCGCGGCGAGACTCTCGGGATAGTCGGGCTCGCAGGCGGCGACGAGGCGGCCGCCGATCCGCACCAGCGCCTCCAGCTCGCGCTTCGCCTCGGCCATGGCGGGCGGCTTCAGCTCGGCCCGCCGGCCGCCGCGGCGCGACAGCTCGGGCAGCGCCTCGATCGCGGCGCCGGCCGAGCCGTAGCGGGCGATCAGGGCGTGGAAGGTGATGGGCCCGACGGCGTCGGTCCGGGCCAGGCGAAGCCAGTCCAGCCGTTCGGCTTCGCTCAGGGGGCGCCGGGGCGTCGTCATCCGGCCAGCTTCGCGGCTGGGCGGCGGCCGGGTCAACCGGGATCGCGCGGCGGTCAGGCGGCGGCTTGCGTTTTCTTCTGGCCGATCTTCGGCTCCTCGCCGCGCAGCAGGCGGCGGATGTTGCCATCGTGGCGGACGAAGACCAGCACGGCGATGAACAGGGCCAGCGCCGCGCGCGGCAGGTCGGTCCACACCGCGCCGAAGAGGGTCGCGCCGGACAGGGCCCAGGCCAGGACCGGCGCAGCGGCGGTCGCGGTCAGCGACGCCAGGGACGAGTAGCGGAACAGCAAGGCGGTCACGAGCCAGATCAGGCAGCACAGCGCGCCGACCGGCCAGGCGATGGCCAGCAGGGTGCCCAGCGCCGTGGCCACGCCCTTGCCGCCCTTGAAGCCGAGCCAGACCGGGAAGTTGTGGCCCAGCATGGCGCCGCCGCCGGCGATGACGGCCAGCATCGGGTCGAACAGCCCGGCGATCAGCACCGCGGCGGCGCCCTTGCCGCCGTCCAGCAGCAGCGTCGCCAGGGCCAGGCCCTTGTGGCCGGTGCGCAGCACATTGGTGGCGCCGATGTTGCCGGAGCCGATGCTGCGGATGTCGCCCAGCCCGGCGGCCTTGGTCAGCACCAGGCCGAACGGGATGGAGCCGAGCAGATAGCCCAGCACCGCGGCGGCGGCGAGCGCCCAGATCGAGGTGGGGTCGAATGAGGACATGAGCGAATCCGTTCCTGCGCCGGCTCCATCATGGCGATTTTCCCGGCCGGGGGAACGGCGATGTCGGTATCAGGCGGCGTGGTTCAGGTGGCGGATCCGGCGCAGCTGCGGGAACCAGGCCGACCACAGCCCGGCCACCGCCATGGTGCCGAGGCCGCCGATCACCACCGCCGGCACCACCCCGATCAGCGCCGCCGAGAGGCCGGCGCGGAACTCGCCGACCTCGTTCGAGGCGCCGACGAACACCACGTTCACGGCATTGACCCGGCCGCGCAGCGAATCCGGCGTCCACAGCTGGATCAGGATCTCGCGGACATAGACGCTGACCATGTCGAAGGCGCCCATCAGGATCAGCGCCACGATCGACAGCCAGGGCAGGGTGGAGGCGCCGAAGACGCAGGTGAAGGCGCCGAAGCCGGCGACGCAGACGAACATGATCAGCCCGGCGTGGTCGTCGATCGGCCGGCGGGCCAGCCAGATCGCGGTGACCAGGGCGCCGATGCCCGAGCCGGCCCGCAGCAGGCCGAGGCCCCAGGGCCCGACGTCGAGGATGTCGCGGGCGTAGGCCGGCAGCAGCGCCGTGGCGCCGCCCAGCAGCACGGCGAAGAGGTCGAGCGAGATCGCGCCCAGTACCACCTTCTCGCCCCAGATGTAGCGGAAGCCGGCGCCCAGGCTGTGCCAGCTCGCCGGCTCCGGCACCGTCTTCTGCGCCGGCTTCGGGATCAGCGCCACCAGCACCACTGAGATCGCCATCAGCACAGCGGCGCTGGCATAGGGCACCTCGGGCGCCACGCCGTAGAGCAGGCCGCCGATCACCGGGCCGGTGATGGTGCCGATCTGCCAGGAGGAGGAGTTCCAGGCGATCGCGGTCGACAGATCCGCTGTCGGCACCAGGTTGGGCAGCAGCGACTGCGCCGCCGGGTTGAGGAAGGCGCGGGCGATGCCAAGCGCCGCGAGGACGACGAAGATCGGCCAGACCTGGTGGTCGCCGCCGATGGTGATGGCCAGCAGCGCCAGGGCGCACAGGATCTCCCCGCCGATGCAGACCGCCATGATCATCCGCCGGTTGTAGCGGTCGGCGGCGGCGCCGGTGGCCAGCACCAGCAGCAGCGACGGCAGGAACTGCACCAGCCCGACCAGGCCCAGGTCGAGGGGATCGCGCGTCAGGTCGTAGACCTGCCAGCCGACGGCGACGCTGACGAACTGCACCGCGAAGGTCGCGATCAACTTGGCGGTCCAGTAATAGGCGAAGCCGCGGTGGCGGAAGACGCTTGCGGCGGTCGGAGGGTCGGCGGTCATCGGCGGCGCTGGGGAAAGGGGCGCCGACCATAGCCCGAGCCCATCCGCCAATGCTACTGGCGCGGCCGTCTGACGGCGGTTTCTGCGCTTCCGGTGCTCACGGACTTGACGTCCGCTGCGCGCCGGTTCTCGAAACCACCGCCAGCCGACTCACGCCAGCGCATTCTCGGACGGGCTCTCGCTTGGCCTCTGTCAGTCGATGGCGTCGCCGGTGGCGTCGAACGGGGCGGCGACCGGATGGCCGACCACCGGCACCGCCTTGACCACCGCGCCAGTGACTCGGAACGGCGCGGCGACGACGCCGCAGCCGGCCAGGGCGACGGCCGCGGCGGCCAGCACCAGCCAGCGGGACGGTCGGCGGTAAGCGCGGGTCTTCATCTTTCGTCCTTCGTCTGCTTCCGGGATAGGAACGGCGTCGGTGCCGACATCTTAACACTCCCGCCGCGGCAATGGGGCCGGCAGGCCGGGTCAGAGCCCGTGCGCGCGGAACCAGGCCTGCAGCCGCTTCCAGCCATCCTCGGCCGGGCCTTGGCGATAGCTCGGCCGGTAATCGGCGTTGAAGGCGTGCGGCGTGTCCGGATAGACCACGAATTCGACGGTCTTGCCGGCCGCCTTGGCCGCCGCCTCCATCTGCTTGAGCGTGTCGACCGGGATGCCGGTGTCGGCGCCGCCATAGAGGCCCAGCACCGGAGCGTGCAGGTCGGCCACCAGGTCGATCGGGTTCTTCGGCTGCAGCGGCGTGGGGTCGCCGACCAGCTTGCCGTACCAGGCGACGGCGGCCTTGAGATTGGGGTTGTGCTCGGCATAGAGCCAGACGATGCGGCCGCCCCAGCAGAAGCCGGTGACGCCCAGCCGCGCGGCGTCGCCGCCGTCGGTGGCGGCGAAGGCGGCGGTGGCGTCGAGGTCGGACAGCACCTGGTGGTCCGGCACCTTGGCCACGATGGTCGAGATCAGCTGGTTGATGTCGGCGATCTTGCTGGCGTCGCCCTGCCGGGCATAGAGCTCGGTCGCGATCGCGTAGTAGCCGATCTTGGCCAGGCGGCGGCAGATGTCCTTGATGTGCTCGTGCACGCCGAAGATCTCCTGCACCACCAGGATCACCGGCGCCGGGCCGCCGGATTTCGGCTTGGCGCGATAGGCCGGGATCCGGCCGTCCTGGACCGGCACCTGCACCTCGCCGGCGTCCAGCCCCTCGGTGTCGGTGGTGATGGCCGCGGCGGAGACCGGCCGGGTGGCGAGCGCGAAGCCCGCGATCAGCGAGGTCATGGCGAAGCCCCGACGGGTCAGGTCGGCGGCATGGCGGAGGCTCGAAATGTCGGAATCGAAGCTGGTCATGGAAGCCTCTTCGTGGTCGGCGGCGGCAGCCGGAGATGCGCTGCGGCCCGCTGGCGGACGATAGGGACGCGCCGGGGCGCCTGTCGACCGCGGCATCGCCGCAGCCGATGCCGCCGGACGATCACTTGACGGGGATGGGCCGAGTTAGCCGAGGCTGCAAGTTTACCGAGAGTTTAGGCGCCTTACCAAGAATTAAGATGCTCCGGAGGGGTGATTCATGGCGTTCTCTTTCTGCGCGGCACTGTCGGATGTGCCGTTTCAACACGGCTCCCGGGAGCGCAAGACTATGCGGAAACTTATCCTCGCCGGCATCATGACGTTGGCCCTGCCCGTCGCTGCCTTCGCCCAGACTTCGGGCGCCACGGATGCCACCACCACGCCGGCGGCGACCGCCCACAAGACGACCCATCACACGGCGCATCGCCGTGCGCACACCACCAAGCATGCCAAGAAGCATGCCCAGGCTCACAAGAAGACCAGCTCGACGACGGCGGCGCCGTCGTCCACCCCCGTGAACTGATCGCTTCTCTCCCCCTTCCAGCGATCGTTCATGAAACCCCGGCGTCGGGCCTCGGCGCCGGGGTTCTTTTCAGCCAGACGAGCTCGACGACGGCGGCGCGTCGTCGTCCACCCAAGTGACCTGATCGCATCTCTCCCCCTTCCAGCGATCAGTCACAAAACCCCGGCGTCGGGCCTCGACGCCGGGGTTCTTTTTTAGTCAGCATTCGCCTTGATCACCCGCCTCAGCGGACGCTCGCGGCCAGCAGCTGGTTCCGCACCTCGACATGCGGATAGCCGGTCACGGTGGCGGAGCGCCCGACATAGCCGGGCTGGCCGCCCGGCACCACGACGGTCCAGGCCTCGGTCGGGGTCTGCAGGCGGAACGAGGTGATGCCACCCAGATGCGTGACGCCGTCGACATGGCCGGTCACCGTGATCGGCGTGTTGGTGGCGTATTCGCGTGGATCGGCCGGCGCCGACCCGCTCGGCATCGCCGTGACCGGCGGATGCCGCGGCTGCACGCCGCCCTGCACGATATAGGGCTGCTGCATCCGCAGGTTGGGGTCGACCGGATAGGACGTGGTTGGCTCGGCCATCACGGGCGGCGGCGGGGCGACGACCGCCGGGGGCGGCCGCACGATCACCGCCGGGGCAGGCCGCACGATCGGTGCTGGTGCCGGGGCGACCACCGTCGCGGCCGGGGCAGGAGTGACGACGGTCGGGGCGGGTGACGGCACGATGATGGTCTGGGCCATGGCCGGCGCTGCGATCAGCAGCGCGGCCAGGGCGGCGGCGGACGCCGCATGGACAGTCTTGGCCATGTCTCTGTTCTCCGTGTTTCCCGGGGCCAGGCACGACCGAACCGTGGCGCGTCCGCCATGGGCACGCGCACCTCGCCGGCGCGTGACGCCAGCCTCAATCCCCTTATTAACGCCCGGAAGCGGCTTTCGGTTCACCGAGCCAGTCCTGCAGCACCTCTCCGCCGTCGGCGCCGCAGACCGGCGGGGCGTGGCGATAGCTGACCGGCGTCTCCGACAGCCGGATCGGGCTGCCGATCAGGGCGACCGGGTCCGGCGCCAGCGGATGCGGCATCTCGATCCGCATCCCGCGGGCCACGACCTGCGGGTCGGCGAAGACCTGGTCGATGGTGTTGATCGGGCCGCAGGGCACCTGACGCGCCTCCAGCGCCTCGAGCCAGAAGCCGCGCGTCTTCCCGGCGATCAGCCCGGCGACGATCGGCACCAGCACCTCGCGGTTGCGCACCCGGGCCTGGTTGGTGGCGAAGCGCGGGTCGGCCGCCAGCTCCGCCCGGCCGGCGACAGCGCAGAACTTGGCGAATTGCGAATCGTTGCCGATCGCCAGGATCAGGTACTCGTCCGCCGCCCGGAACGCCTGGTAGGGCACGATGGTCGGATGGCCGTTGCCGGTGCGCGGCGTCGGCACGCCCGAGGTCAAATAGTACTGGCCGGCATTCGACAGCCAGGCCACCTGGGTGTCCAGCAGCGCCAGGTCGACCATCTGGCCGCGCCCGGTGCGGCGGCGGTGGTCGAGCGCGGCGAGGATGCCGATGGCGGCGTAGGTGCCGGTCATCAGGTCGGCGATGGCGACGCCGACCTTCATCGGCTCGCCGTCGACCGAGCCGGTCAGGCTCATGATCCCGCCCATGGCCTGGATCAGGTAATCGTAGCCGGCGCGCGCGGCGTAGGGGCCGGTCTGGCCGAAGCCGGTGATCGAGCAGTAGATCAGCGCCGGGAACTCGTCCTTCAGGTCGTCATAGCCGAGGCCGTAGCGGGCGAGGTCGCCGAGCTTGTAATTCTCGACCAGCACGTCGGCCCGGGCCACCAGCCGGCGCAGCAAAGCGCGCCCCTCTTCCTGGGTGAAGTCGATGGCGATCGAGCGCTTGTTGCGGTTGGCGCTGAGGTAGTAGGCGCTCTCGCTGGTGTCAGCGCCGTCGGCATCCTTGAGGAAGGGCGGGCCCCATTTCCGCGTGTCGTCGCCGACGCCCGGCCGCTCCACCTTGACCACGTCGGCGCCGAGGTCGCCCAGGATCTGGGTGGCGCTGGGGCCGGCCAGGACGCGGGTCAGGTCGAGCACCTTGAGGCCGGCCAGGGCGCCGGCGGGGCTGTCGGTCATTTCTCGGGGACTCCTCCATGCTCCGCCCTGGTTAGCCCAGGCGGGGCGGGGCCGCAATCGATGGGACATCCCGGACCATGACCCCAGGTTAAGACCTTCCTCCTTTTTGGCAGGGGCGCGCCGGTGGTATAGGCCATAGCCTTGGCTCCGAAGAAGAGCCAGCTCACAGGGGGTACACAAGATGCAAGGCTTCTCCAGGGTTCTCGTCCGCAGCCTGCTGGCGGCAGTGCTGCTGGGCGGGATGTCGCAGATCGCGGCGGCCGAGATGGTGCTGAACGCCGGCAACAGCCAGGAGCCGGAGTCGCTGGACATCCACAAATCCTCGGGCGTCAGCGAGGCGAATGTCCAGAACGACCTGTTCGAGGGTCTGCTGACCCAGGACGCCAAGGCGCAGCCGATCCCCGGCGCGGCCGAGAGCTGGACCGTCTCCGACGACGGCAAGACCTACACCTTCAAGCTGCGCGCCGACGGCAAATGGTCGGACGGCTCGCCGGTCACGGCCGGCGACTTCGTCTTCGCCTGGAAGCGCCTCCTGGACCAGAAGACGGCCAGCCCCTACGGCTATTTCATCGACCAGGTGGTCAACGCCAGGGACATCCGCCTCGGCACCAAGCCGGCCGACACGCTCGGGGTCAAGGCGGTCGACGACCGCACCTTCGAGGTTACCTTGGTCGGGCCGACGCCGTATTTCCTATCGACGCTGACCCACCACGCCACCTTCCCGCTCAGCCGCGCCAATCTCGAGAAGTTCGGCGACGAGTGGGTCAAGCCGGGCAACATGGTGTCGAACGGTGCCTACATGCTGGCCGAGGCGGTGCCGCAGTCGCATGTGAGGCTGGCCAAGAATCCCGAATTCCATGACGCCGCCGACGTCAAGATCGACACGGTCAACTACTTCGTGACCGAGGACGTCGACGCCGAGCTGGCGCGCTTCAAGACCGGCGAGCTCGACTACACCTACACCCTGCCGAACCAGCAGATCCCCGAGCTGAAACAGACCATGGCCGACGAGGTGCGGATCGTCCCCTACATCGGCACCTACTACTACACGGTCAACCTGACCCACGAGCCCTGGAAGAGCCATCCGGAGCTGCGCCGCGCCTTGTCGCTGGCGATCGACCGCGACGTCATGGTCAGCAAGATCACCCAGGGCGGCGAGCTGCCGGCCTACACCTTCGTGCCGCCGGGGATGAGCAACTTCGCCGCCTGGACGCCGAAGGAAGCCGGGGAGAGCCAGGCCCAGCGCGACGCCGAAGCCAAGGAGCTGTTCGCCAAGGCCGGCTACGGCCCGGACAAGCCGCTGGCAGTGGAGATCTCCTACAACACCTCCGAGAACCACAAGAAGATCGCCGTCGCCATCGGCGCGATGTGGAAGCAGAAGCTCGGCGTCGACACCACCCTGACCAATCTCGAATGGGGCACGATGCAGAGCGCGCTGCGCAAGAAGGAGTACAAGGATATCGGCCGCACCTCCTGGATCGGCGATTTCGACGACCCCAGCAACTTCCTCGACCTGTTCCGCAGCACCGCCGGCGAGCAGAACTACCCCAGCTACGCCAGTCCGGAGTACGACAAGCTGATGGATGCGGCGGTGGTCGAGGCCGACCTGGCCAAGCGCGCCCAGATCCTGGCCCAGGCCGAGCAGCTGTTCCTGGCCGACCAGGCGATCATCCCGATCTACTACTACACCAGCAAGCGGATGCTCTCGACCAAGGTGAAGGGCTGGCAGGACAACGTCCTCGACAACCATCTCAGCCGTTGGCTCTCGGTCGAACGGTAGGTTTTGCAGGTTGGGTTCGCCGGGGCGAACCCAACGCTGGGCCTGCCTCAGCCGCGCCAGAACGGCCGCAGCGCCTCGCGGTCGGCGGTGCCGCGCTCCAGGCCGAGGTCGCGCAGCTCGTGGTCGCTCAGCGTCCACAGCCGCGGGCGGGTGCGGGACCGGTGCAGCCACAGCGCGACCAGGGTCATGAGGCTCGCGGCGAGGCCGGGGCGAGCGGCGCCGGTCCGACGCTCGAAGGCGTAGGTCGACATGGTGTCTCTCCTGCAGAGGGAAGGGCTGCGGGCGGGGCCGGCTAGCGCCGCAGGCCCCAATGGGCGCGCAGCTCCTGGTTGAGCTCGACGGCGCGCTCTTCCGGGAAGAACAGCCGCGCGCCCTTCAGCTCGACCCGCCGGCGGGTGCCCGGGATGACCTCGGCCAGCCAGTGCGACCATTTCACGTCGAAATAGACGTCGTCGGTGCCCCAGACGATCAGCGTCGGCGCAGTCAGGCGCCGCAGCCGGTCCTCGATCGCCAGCGTGTGCCGGCAGTCGAAGGCGGCCAGGAAGCGCCGGAAGTCGTCGGTGCGTGCGTCGCTTCTGACCAGCGGCCGCAGATAGGCCTCGATATCGTCGTCGGTCACCCGTTCGGGATGCTCATAGGCCGGGCCGAGGGCCTGGGCCGAGCGGTAGAGTTCCTTGTCCGCCAGCATGGCGTCGAGGGCGCCGCGCAGGCCGCCGGCCGCGGCCATTGCCAGGAACGGCTTGAACGCCTCCGGCGGCCAGTTGTCATGGGCATCGCAGTCGGTGAGGGCCAGGCTGCGCACCCGCTCGGGGTGGGTCGCCGCGAGGATCTGGGCGATGCCGCCGCCGCTGTCATTGCCGACCAGGTCGGCCTGCTCGACCTCCAGCGCGTCGAGGAATTCGCGCAGCATCACGGCATTGGCGGTCACCGACACATCCTGGCCGGGCGCGATCTCGGTGTCGCCATGGGCCAGCAGGTCGACGGCGATGCAGCGGCGGATGTCCGACAGCTGCGCCAGCTGGTGCCGCCACAGATGGCCGTTCAACAGCACGCCGTGGATGAACAGGGCCACCGGCCCGGCCCCCGCCTCGGCATAGGCGATGGTGCCTGAGGGGGTGGCGATGCGGCGCTTTTCGATCGCCGGTTCCGGGGAGCGCATCGGTCACTCCCCGCTTGCGGTCGAGGCGTCGGCCTCGCGCAGCACACGGGCGCAATCCTCGCAGCACACCTCCACCGTCTGGCCGCCGATCGTCACCTTGACGGTCTCGGCGTCGAGCTCGCAGTCGCACGCGGCACAGGTTCTCTCGCTCATGAAGATTCTCCTTCTCCGCCCGCTGTCCGGGCGAGGGAAGGGGAGCATTTCGGGCGGCGGGCCCGCTGTCGGATTCTTTAGGGACTTGCGGCGCCGGTCAGCGCAGGCGGACCGAGCGCTGGAACTCCGCCGGGGTGCGGCCATAGGCCTGGCGGAAGGCGGCGCTGAAATGGCTGTGGCTGGAGAAGCCGAGATCGAGGCCGAGCGCGGTCAGGTCGTCGTAGCGGCCCAGCAGGTCCAGCGCCCGCGCCAGCCGCAGGCGCAGCTGGTAGCGGTACAGCGGCATGCCCTCGACCTGCCGGAACACCTGGGTCAGGTAGACCGGGGAGACGCCGACCTCGGCCGCGATCTCGGCCAGGGTCCAGCGCCGCGCCAGGTCGGCGGACAGTGCCAGCTTGGCCCGGTCGACCAGCTTCTGCAGGCCGCGGCTGGCCCCGGCCTGGTGCGAGGTGCGCTCGCCGATCGCCCGCCGCACCAGGGTCAGGGCCAGGGTCTCCGCCTCCAGCGTCTCGGCGGCCCGGCGCCTCAGGCTGTGCCGCAGCAGCGCCACCAGCGCCTGGCTGCGCGCATCGATGCGCAGCCGTTGCGGGCGGAACGCCGCCGCCGCGCCGTCATGCAGCAGCTCTTGTGGCGCCAGCTCGCGCAGCAGCGCGTCGTCGACCACCAGGTCCAGGCAGGCATCGCCGCCCGCCACCGGATGGCTGGTCCGGTAGCCCTCGTCCGGGTTGAAACACAGCACCTGGTTCGCCTCGGCCACCGCGTCGTCGCTGCCGAGATGGCGGACGAAGACGCCGCGATAGGGGAACACCAGATGGGTGGCGCGGGCGCATTCCTCTGCGCTCTTGTGCCGGCACACGCCGTCGCAGACGACGTCGCGGATGGCGACGATGTCCGTCTGCAGCAGGGTTTCGGCCGAGATGTCGGTCATCGGGCTGCGGCGGGCGCCGCCTCCGGCAGGGCAAGGGCTCGTCGCCCACCATACCCTGCCGGGCCGCTACCAGGCGAGGCTCAGCCTCGCCAGAACGGTTTCGCCGCCTCGCGCGTGGCGTCGCCGCGGTCGAGGCCGAGGTCGCGCAGCTCATGGTCGCTCAGCGAGTCGAGCTGGCGTCGGGTCCGCGCGCGCCGCAGCCACAGGCCGAAGATCTGCCGCAGCCCGGCGAAGGCCACGGGATGGGACAGGGCAGAGCGGGGAACGCGGCGCTCGACAACGCGCGTCGACATGGAAGGTCTCCTGTTGTCCCGCAGCCGGCGGGGGCCCGTGCCCCGGGGCGCCGCAATTGCGGGATTGCATTCGGAGATTGCTCCGGGCATGATATCGGTGCAATCACAGTATTGCTCTCGGAGCAATTTAGCATGCTGGACGATTTCCGCTCGATCGCCGATGCCGTCGCCGGCGAGATCGCCTCGGGGCAATTGCGCCCGGGCGACCGGCTGCCGCCGCAGCGCGACTTCGCCTATCGCCGCGGCATCGCCGCCTCCACCGCCGCCCGGGTCTATGCCGAGCTGACACGGCGCGGGCTGGTGTCGGGCGAGGTCGGGCGCGGCACCTTCGTGCGCGCCGCGGCGCCGGTGCCGGCCTCGGTGCTGGCCGAACCCTGGCAGGCGCCGATCAACCTCGAATCCAGCTTCCCGATCCTGCCGGGCCAGCCGGCCGTCCTGGCCCAGGGGCTGCAGGCGCTGCTGCGGCCGGACGCGCTGGGCTTGGCGCTGCGGGCGGTGCCGGCGGCCGGCACCCAGGCGGCGCGGGCGGTCGCGGGGGCGTTCCTGACCCAGCCCGGCTGGGCGCCGGAGCCGGCGCGGATCCTGTTCACCGGCAACGGCCGGCAGGCGATCGCGGCGGCGCTGTCGGCCCTGGCCCCGGTCGGCGGCCGGGTCGGGGTCGAGGTGCTGACCTATCCGGTGATCAAGGGCGTCGCCGCCCGGCTCGGCATCGCCCTGGTGCCGATCGCGATGGATGCCGAAGGGCTGCGGCCTGATGCGCTGGAGGCCGCGCACCATGCCGCGCCGCTGCGCGGGGTCTATCTGCAGCCGGTGCTGCACAACCCGCTCGGCATGTCGATGCCGCCGGGCCGTCGGGCGGACCTGGCGGCGCTGCTGCAGCGGCTCGACCTGATCGCGATCGAGGACCGGGTGTATGGCTTCCTGGCCGACGAGGCGCCGCTGGCGGCGCTGGCGCCGGAGCATGCGATCGTGATCGACAGCCTGTCCAAGCGCCTCGCGCCCGGCCTGACCCTGGGCTTCGCGGTGTCGCCGCGGGCCCTGGTCGAGCGCATGGTGGCGGCGATCCGCTCCGGCCCCTGGAGCCCGGGCGGCCTGGCGCTCGAGGCGGCGTCGCGCTGGATGGCCGACGGCACGGTGGCGACGCTGGTGGCGGAGAAGCGGCAGGACGCCCGCACCCGGCAGGCGATCGCGCGCCAGGCGCTGGACGGGCTGGCGATCCAGGACGACCCGCGCGCCTATCATCTCTGGCTGGAGCTGCCGGAGGGCTGGCGGGCCGAGGCCTTCGCCGCCGCGGCCGCGCGCAAGGGCATCGCCGTGACTCCCGGCCCGGCCTATGCCACGGGGCCGGGCCATGCGCCGGCCGCGGTGCGGCTGGCCCTGGCCTCGCCGCCGCCCGAGGTGCTGCGCGAGGCGCTGGAGACGGTGGCGCGGCTGGCGCGGGCCGAGCCCGACCAGATCGCGGTGGATTAGAGAGGCGGCGGCACCCCGAACTGCAGCGCGTCCAGGGCGCCCTGCAGGATCCAGGCGGCGGCCGCGGTGTCCACCGCCTTGGCGCGCTTCTTCCGGGTGACGTCGAACTCGATCATCTGGCGCTGCACCGCCATGGTCGACAGCCGCTCGTCCCAGAAGGCGATCGGCAGGTCGCGCAGCTTCAGCAGGTCCTTGGCGAAGGCGCGCACCGACTGGCAGCGCGGGCCCTCGCTGCCGTCCATGTTGACCGGCAGGCCGATCACCAGCCCGGCGACGCCGCGGTCGTCGACGATGCGCAGCAGCTCCTGCGCGTCCGGCGTGAACTTGGTGCGGCGGATGGTGCCGATCGGCGAGGCCAGCGACAGGCCGGGGTCGGACACCGCCATGCCGATGGTCTTCTCCCCGAGATCCAGGCCGATCAGCCGCCCACCAGGGGGCAGCAGGGGCTTCAGGTCGCGAAGATTGCAGACCGCCATATCGGGTGATACCTTCCGCGCCGTTTTCCGTTGGCCTTCCCCGCGGTTCCGGCCCCATGCCGGCCCGGTTCGGCCTCCGATCCCCGGAGATGACTACGACATGTCGCTCGACAGAGCCACCGTCGCGAAGATCGCGCATCTGGCCCGTATCCGCCTCGACGAGGCGGAGCTCGATTCCATGACCGGCGAATTGTCCGGCATCCTGGACTTCGTGGAGCAACTGGCCGAGGTGAACACCGACGGGGTCGAGCCGATGACCAGCGTGGCGCAGCAGGGGCTGCGGCGCCGGCCGGACGAGGTCACCGACGGCGGCTATCCCGAGAAGGTGCTGGCCAACGCGCCCTCGGCCAAGGCCGGGTTCTTCACCGTGCCGAAGGTGGTCGAGTGATGTCGAAGCCGACGCATCTGACCCTCGCCGGCGCGCGCGACGCGCTGAAGAAGCGCGAGATCTCCTCGGTCGAGCTGACCACGGCGCATGTCGCCGCGATGGAAGCCCTGCGCGGGCTCAACGCCTTCGTCACCGAGACGCCGGACAAGGCGATCGAGATGGCCAAGGCCTCCGACGCCCGGCTGGCGCGGGGCGAGGGCGGCCCGCTGGAGGGCCTGCCGATCGCCATTAAGGACCTGTTCTGCACCGAAGGCGTGCGCACCACGGCCGGCAGCAACATCCTCGGCAACTTCGTGCCGCCCTATGAATCCACCGTCACCAGCCATCTGTGGCGCGACGGCGCGGTGATGCTGGGCAAGCTGAACATGGACGAGTTCGCCATGGGCTCGGCCAACATCACCTCCGCTTACGGCAATGTCGAGAACCCCTGGCGGCGGCAGGACGGCAGCAACGCCAAGCTGGTGCCGGGCGGCTCCTCCGGCGGCTCCGCGGCCTCGGTGGCGGCGCGCATGACGCTGGCGGCGACCGGCACCGACACCGGCGGGTCGATCCGCCAGCCGGCCGCCTTCACCGGCATCGTCGGCATCAAGCCGACCTATGGCCGCTGCTCGCGCTGGGGCGTGGTCGCCTTCGCCTCCTCGCTCGACCAGGCCGGGCCGATGGCGCGGACTGTGCGGGACGCGGCGATCATGCTGCGCTCGATGGCCGGATTCGACCCGAAGGATTCGACCAGCGTCGACCTGGCGGTGCCGGATTTCGAGGCGGCGCTGACCGGCGACATCCGCGGCCTCAAGGTCGGCATTCCGAAGGAATACCGGGTCGACGGCATGCCGGCGGAGATCGAGCGGGTCTGGCAGCAGGGCGCCGAGTGGCTGCGCGCGGCGGGGGCGGAGATCGTCGAGGTCTCGCTGCCGCACACGAAGTACGCGCTGCCGACCTACTACATCGTCGCCCCGGCCGAGGCCTCGTCGAACCTGGCGCGCTATGACGGCGTGCGCTACGGCCTGCGCGAGACCGGCAACAGCCTGAACGAGCTGTACGAGAACACCCGCGCCGCCGGCTTCGGCCGCGAGGTGAAGCGCCGGGTGATGATCGGCACCTATGTGCTGTCGGCCGGGTACTACGATGCCTACTACACCAAGGCGCAGAAGCTGCGGACGCTGATCGCCCGCGACTTCGCCGAGGCGTATCAGCGCTGCGACGTGATCCTGACCCCGACGGCGCCGAGCACCGCCTTCGCCATCGGCGAGAAGCAGGACGACCCGATCGCGATGTACCTCAACGACGTCTTCACCGTGCCGGCCTCGCTGGCCGGGCTGCCGGGCCTGTCGGTGCCGGCCGGCCTTGGCGACGACGGGCTGCCGCTCGGGCTGCAGCTGCTCGGCCGGCCCTTCGACGAGGAGACGCTGCTGCGCGTCGCCGAGGTGATGGAACAGGCGGCCGGTTTCACCGCCCTGCCGCAGACCATTTCCTGACCATGACGGGCTTCGTCATCCGCCGGCTCGAGGCTGCGGATGCCGCGGCCTATCGCGAGATCCGGCTGGAGGGGCTGGAACGCCATCCCGAGGCGTTCGGCTCCACCCATGAGGCCGAGGCCGCGCTGTCGCCGGAGGAGTTCGTCCGGCGCGTGGTCGAGGTGCCGACCTTCGCCGCCGAGCGCGACGGCCGGCTGCTCGGCCTCGCCGGGCTGGCGCGCGAGACCTCGACCAAGCGCCGCCACCGCGGCACGCTGATCCGGATGTATGTCCGGCCGGAAGCGCGCGGCACCGGCGCTGCCGATGCTCTGGTCGAGGCGGTGCTGGACCACGCCCGGACGGAAGGCCTGGACGCGGTGCTGCTGGCCGTGATCACCGAGGCCGAGCCGGCCCGCCGCCTCTATGAGCGGCACGGCTTCAAGGTCTACGGCGTCGAGCCGGGCGCACTGCGGATCGGCGACCGCGCCCATGACGACGAGCTGCGCATCCGCTTCCTCTGAGACTCGTCTCCGCCGCGGCGTCTTCGGACCGTCATCGAAAGCTGCTATGCCAGCGCCGGGAAGGGGAGCAGCCCGAGGAGGCCGGTCCATGACCACGATTCCCTATATGCCGCGGCGGTTCCGCACCGCGGCCGCCCATTACCTGCAGGGCCGGCCGCCCTATGCCGCCGGCCTGTTCCCCCGGATCGCCCGGACGTGCGGCCTCGGCCGCGACCATCGGGTGCTGGATCTCGGCTGCGGGCCGGGCCAGATCGCGGTGGCGCTCGCCCCCTTCGCCGGCGAGGTCGTCGGCATCGATCCGGAACCGGAGATGCTGGCGGTGGCGGCGGAGACGGCGGAGCGGTCCGGCGTCCGGGTCACCTGGCATCGCGGCAGCTCCTACGATCTGGGCCCGCAATTCGGCCGGTTCCGGCTGGTGACGATGGGCCGGTCCTTCCATTGGATGGACCGGGCCGAGACGCTGCGCCGGCTCGACGGGATGATCGACCCCGAGGGCGCCGTGGTGCTGATCCACGACATCCACCCGAAGGTGCCGGACAATCGCTGGGCGAAGCCGTTCCACGAGCTGATCGAGGGCTATGGCGAAGGGGACAGCGCCCGGGCGATGTTGCGGTCGTCGGAATGGCTCAACCACACCGCGGTGCTACTCGACTCGCCGTTCAGCCGGCTGGAGGAGGTGGCGGTGATCGAGCGGCGGCGAATCCCGACCGAGATGTTGGTCGACCGCGCCCTGTCGACGTCCGTCACCGCGCCCGAACGCCTGGGCGATCGGGTCACGGCGCTGATCGCCGAGATCGAGGGGCTGATGGCGGAATACGAGACCGATGGCATGGTGACCGAGGTGGTCACCTCCTCCGCCCTGATCGCCCGCCGGCCGGAGACCGACTGACGCAGGCCGGCGCGCTTGCGCCGGCGGCGCGGCCGCCGCAAAGATCGCGGCTTATCCTTCAACTCCGTCGCAACGAGAGAGTGCCGTGCCCCTGAAGCTCCACACCGTGATCTGCAGCACCCGGCCGACCCGGATCGGCCCGGTGGTCGCCTCCTGGTTCCAGGAGATCGCCGCCGGCCACGGCAAGTTCGACGCCACGCTGGTCGACCTCAAGGATTTCGACCTGCCGGTGTTCGACGAGCCTGAGCATCCGCGGCTGCAGCGCTATGTGCACGAGCACACCAAGCGCTGGGCCGCCAGCGTCAGCGCCGCCGATGCCTTCGTCTTCGTCACGCCGGAATACAATTTCGGCCCGCCGCCGGCGCTGCTGAACGCGCTGAACTACCTGTACCTGGAATGGAACTACAAGCCGGCCGGCTTCGTCAGCTATGGCGGCGCCTCGGGCGGCCTGCGTGCGGTCCAGGCCGAGAAGCTGACCCTGACCACGCTGAAGGTGGTGCCGCTGACCGAGGCGGTGGCGGTCCCGATGGCCTGGAACGCCGTGGCCGACGGCAAGCTCACCGTCCCCGAGGCCCAGGCCAAGGCCGCGACCGCGATGCTGGACGAGCTGGCCCGCTGGGCCGAGGCGCTGAAGCCGCTGCGGGCGAAGTAAGGGACCGCGGCTCGACCCTCACCCCGCATGGATCCACAGGATCTCCGCCTCCAGCGGCCCGTCGGAGAGGACGGCGTGCGGCGTGCGGGCGTCGAAATACAGGCTGTCGCCGATCGCCAGGCGGAACGGCGCCTCGCCGGCGAAATGCATGATCACCGCGCCGGACAGGACCAGCAGGAACTGCTGGCCGTCATGCTGGTCCAGCGGCCCGTAGTCGAGCAGGGTCCGGGCCTTGACCCGGGCGCGGACCGGGGTGATGCGCTTCTCCGCCAGGTCGGCGGCCAGGATCTCGTGGCTGTAGCTGCGGGTCTCGTGCCGCGGCCCGGTGCCGGCCCGGGTCAGGCTGCGCGCCGCCGCGGCCGGCCCGGCCTCGCCGAACAGCCCGGCCAGGTCGACGCCGAAGCCCTGCGACAGCTTCAGCAGCACCTCGACCGTCGGCGACATCCGGCCGTTCTCGATCTTCGACAGGGTCGACTTGGCCAGGCCGGTGCGCTCGGACGCCGCCTCCAGCGTCCAGCCGCGGGTCCGGCGCAGCGCCTTCAGCCGCGGGCCAAGGCTCTGGGGCGCATCGATGCTCATGCGCCGCAGCTAAGCATGCGCCGCCGCGCCCCGCACCTGTTTCCGATCGGAAAAATCCCGATTGCAGAGCCGCGGCCGGCGGCGTAGGAGTCGGGAAACTCCGGGCAGGGTGCGGGCATGGCGGACAGCTTCGACGTGGTCATCATCGGCGGCGGCGCCATCGGCAGCGCCATCGCCTGCTTCCTGATGCTGGAGCCGGGCTTCGGCGGCACGGTCGCGGTGGTCGAGCGCGACCCGACCTACCGCACCGCCTCCTCGGCGCTGTCCGCCTCCTCGATCCGGCAGCAATTCTCCACCCCGTTCAACGTCGCGGTCTCGCGCTTCGGGCTGGAGGTGCTGACGCATCCCGAGCGCTGGCTCGAGGTCGAGGGCGAGGTGCCGGATTTCGGCTTCCACGAGAAGGGCTACCTGTTCCTCGCCACCCCGGCCGGGCTGCCGGTGCTGCAGGCCAACCACGAGATGCAGGTGGGCGAGGGCGTCGCCGTCGACCTGATGGCGCCGGACCGGCTGGCCGAACGCTTCCCCTGGCTGAATGTCGATGGGCTGTCGGCCGGCTCGCTCGGCCTGGCCGGCGAGGGCTGGTTCGACGGCTACAGCCTGCTGCAGGCGTTCAAGCGCAAGGCCCGGTCGCTCGGCGCCACCTATATCACCGACACCGTCACCGGCATCGACCGGGACGGGGCGCGTGTCACCGGCGTCACCTTGGCCGATGGCCGCCGCATCGGCTGCGGCACGCTGGTCAACGCCGCCGGGCCGCAGGCCGGCAAGGTCGCGGCGCTGGCCAGCATCGACCTGCCGGTCGAGGGGCGCAAGCGCTGCGTCTTCGTGTTCGACTGCCGGCAGAGTCTGGCCGACTGCCCGCTGGTGATCGACCCCAGCGGCGTCTGGTTCCGGCCGGAGGGCAACCTGTTCATCTGCGGCGCCCCGCCCCTGGGCGAGGACCCGGACACCGAGGACCTGACGGTCGACCACGGCCTGTTCGACGAGATGATGTGGCCGGCCCTGGCCGAGCGGGTGCCGGCCTTCGAGAGCCTGAAGGTGGTGAACTCCTGGGCCGGCCATTACGAGATGAACACGGTCGACCACAACGCCATCATCGGGCCGCATCCCGACCTGCCGAACCTGATCTTCGCCAACGGCTTCTCCGGCCACGGGCTGCAGCAGTCGCCGGCCGCCGGCCGCGGCGTGGCCGAGCTGATCGCCCATGGCGGCTTCCGCAGCCTGGACCTGTCGCCCTTCGCCTTCACCCGGATCCTGGAGAACCGGCCGATCGTCGAGCTCAACGTGGTCTGACGCACGGCCGGCCTGTAGCATCGGCGCGGAACCGATGCGGAGGACTCACCGATGGCCGAGATCGAGGCGAAGCTTGCGGCCCTGGGCTTGCAGCTGCCGGCGCCGATCCAGCTGCCGCCCGGCGTGAGCTTGAGCTTCCCCTGGGTGCGGGTGCATGGCGACCGGGCCTATGTCTCGGGCCATGGCGCGCTGGCGCCGGACGGGTCCCTGGCCCCGCTGCTCGGCAAGGTCGGACAGGAGCTGACCGAGGAGCAGGGCTATCAGGCCGCGCGGCTGACCGGCCTCGCCATCCTGGCCAGCCTCAAACACGCGCTCGGCGACCTCGACCGCATCACCGCGTGGCTGCGCGCCTTCGGCATGGTCAATGCGGCCCCCGCCTTCAACCGCTATCCCCTCGTGATCAACGGCTTCACCGACCTGATCGTCGAGGTCTTCGGGCCGGAGCGCGGGGCGCATTCCCGCTCCGCCGTCGGCATGGCCGGGCTGCCCTTCGGCCTGGCGGTCGAGATCGAGGCGGAGGTCGCCATTCAACCTTAGGGTGACTGTTCAACATAAGGTTGACAGAGGGACCCCTTCCGCGCTCCCTGTCTCGCTTCCGGACGGTATGAGTGCGAGCGGTTCCATGTACACGATCGAGGGCGAGACGGGCACCTGGGAGACGGTGATCGGGCTCGAGGTCCATGCCCAGGTCATCTCCAAGGCCAAGCTGTTCTCCGGCGCCGCGGCCGATTTCGGCGCGGCCCCGAACAGCCAGGTCAGCCTGGTCGACGCCGCCATGCCCGGCATGCTGCCGGTGATCAACGATTATTGCGTCGAGCAGGCGGTGAGGACCGGCCTCGGCCTCAAGGCGCAGATCAACCGCCGCTCGGTGTTCGACCGCAAGAACTACTTCTATGCCGACCTGCCGCAGGGCTACCAGATCAGCCAGTACAAGGACCCGATCGTCGGCACCGGCGAGATC
Organism: Inquilinus sp. OTU3971; assembly: GCF_038440215.1. Lineage (NCBI taxonomy): Bacteria > Pseudomonadati > Pseudomonadota > Alphaproteobacteria > Rhodospirillales > Rhodospirillaceae > Inquilinus > Inquilinus sp. OTU3971. Next base: position 23,010 of record NZ_JASATH010000063.1, read on the forward strand.
GTGCTGGACCTGCCGGACGGGTCGGCCCGCACCGTCGGCATCACCCGGCTGCACCTGGAGCAGGACGCAGGCAAGAGCCTGCACGATCAGTCGCCGCGCGAGACCTTCGTCGACCTGAACCGGTCCGGCGTGGCGCTGATGGAGATCGTGTCGGAGCCGGACCTGCGCAGCCCGGACGACGCCTCGGCCTATCTGCGCAAGCTGCGCTCGATCCTGCGCTATCTCGGCACCTGCGACGGCAACATGGAGGAAGGCTCCATGCGCTGCGACGTCAACGTGTCGGTGCGCAAGGTCGGCGACCCCGCCTTCGGCACGCGCTGCGAGGTCAAGAACGTCAATTCGATCCGCCACGTCATGTCGGCGATCGAGTTCGAGGCGCGGCGCCAGGTCGAGATCATCGAGGGCGGCGGGTCGATCCACCAGGAGACCCGGCTGTGGGACCCGAACAAGGGCGAGACGCGGTCGCTGCGCACCAAGGAGGATGCGCATGACTACCGCTACTTCCCCGACCCGGACCTGCTGCCGCTGGTGCTGGAGGACGGCTTCGTCGAGCGGATCGCCGCCACCCTGCCGGAGCTGCCGGACGAGAAGAAGGCCCGCTTCATCAGCGAATACGGCCTGTCGGCCTATGATGCCGGGGTGCTGGTGGCGGAACAGGCCAAGGCGTTCTTCTACGAGCGCGCGGCCAAGGGGCGCGACCCGAAGCTGGCAGCCAACTGGGTGATCAACGAGCTGTTCGGCGGCCTGGCCAAGGCCGGCAAGGAAATCGAGGACAGCCCGGTCTCGGCCGAGCAGCTGGGCGGCCTGGTCGACCTGATCGCCGACAACACCATCTCCGGCCGGATCGCCAAGGACGTCTTCGCCGAGATGATGGAGACCGGCCAGGACGCCGGCGCCATCGTCGAGGCCAAGGGGCTGAAGCAGGTCACCGACACCGGCGCGATCGAGGCGGTGATCGACCAGGTGATGGCGGCGCAGGCCGACAAGGTGGCCGAATACCGCTCGGGCAAGGACAAGCTGTTCGGCTTCTTCGTCGGCCAGGTGATGAAGGCCTCGGGCGGCAAGGCCAACCCGGCGATGCTGAACGAGCTCCTGAAGCAGAAGCTGGGCTGATCCGCTCCGCCGGCATCGCCGCGCGCGATGCCGGCGAACCGAGCGGCTAGGCCGGGGCCTCGGCCTTGGCCAGCGTGCCGGCCAGCTTGGCCGAGGCGTAGCCGAACAGCGCCCCGATCACCATCGAGACGATCAGCAGGATCAGCGGGTTGCCGATGCTGGCCGTGGTCAGGCGCTGCAGCGGCCCGACGCCGGCGGCGTCGGCGCCCTGATGCAGCGAATAGGCCACGGTCGCGGCATAGCCGTAGACATTGGCCGGGACCACCGACAGCAGGTTGACCGAGGCGACGATCACCAGGAAGAAGACGGTGACGCCGACGACGATGGCCGGCCAGGCCGTGCCGAGCGCCGCGACCGGAACGTTGACGATGATCAGCAGCGCGATCCAGGCGATGACGGCGCCATAGACATTGCCGGCGATCGTCCGGCTCAGCGCCTTCTCATCGGCGCCCGAGTGGAAGAAGCATCCCCAGGCGATGAATCCGGCCCAGACCAGCACGAAACCGCTGAGCGGGCCCAAGGCCAGGAACGCCCATACCGCCCCGAGCACTGCTATGCTCAAGGACAGAGCAAACAATTTGGACATGGCGCTTCTCTCCCAGCTCAATATTATTGATTTTAGATGGGAACATATCATTGGATGTAAATCATCCGGATTCATACTGTAACAAAGTATGAGTTCTTGAGCCGATTGAGGATTGGGTTCCTGGTTGCGGCCGGCCGTCCGTTCGAATTCTTCCGGCGGTGCCGGTGCGCATCCTTCGGTTCGCGGTATCCGGCCTTTCGGCTATGGTCGCCGGATCGGCGGCGCAGGGGAGAGTGCGGATGGATGAGACGTCTTCGGCCCTCCGCCTCGGCGCCGCCCTCGCCGTCGGGCTGATCATCGGGCTGGAGCGCGGCTGGGCCGACCGGGACCGGCCGGAAGGGCGCCGGGCCGCCGGCCTGCGCACCTTCGCCATCACCGGCTTCGGCGCCGGCGTCGCCGCGGTCCTGGCGCCGGATCTCGGGCCGGGCCCGCTGCTGCTGTTCCTGGCGGGGATCGGGGCCTACATGCTGGCCGGCTATCTGCGCGAGCAGGAGGGCAGCCTGGGCCTGACCACCGAGGTCGCGATGCTGGTGACGGCGCTGCTCGGCGCCGCCGCCGGGACGGGGCGCGACCTCACCGGAATCGGCGGCGCCGTGGTCGTGGCCCTGCTGCTGCGCGAGAAGGCCCGGCTGCACGGCTGGCTGGAGCGCTTCACCCCGGCCGAGACCGCGGCGGCGCTGCAGTTCCTGCTGATCGCCGTGGTGGTGCCGCCGCTGCTGCCGGACCGGACGCTCGACCCCTGGGAGGCGATCAACCCGGCCAAGATCTGGTGGCTGGTGGTGCTGGTCGCCGGCCTGTCCTTCGCCGGCTATGCCGCGGTGCGCATCGCCGGCGCCCGGGTCGGAACCCTGCTGACCGGTCTGCTCGGCGGGCTGGTCTCCTCCACTGCGCTGACCCTGGTCTTCGCCCGCCAGGCGCAGGCCGCGCCGCAGGCGGCGCCGGCGCTGGCGGCCGGCATCGTCGCCGCCTGGGCGGTGATGGCGATCCGCATCGGCGTGCTGGTCCTGGTCCTGCACCCGCCGCTGTTCCTGGCGCTGGCGGCGTCGCTCGCCGGCGCTGCGGTCGTGGCGATCGGCTGCGGCCTGTGGCTATGGCGGGCGGGCTCCGACAAGACCAGCGAGGCGTTCCCGCTCGGCAACCCGCTGGAGTTGTGGTCGGCGCTGAAGATCGTGGCGCTGATCGTGGCCGTGCTGCTGCTGTCGAAGCTGCTGGACGACGCTCTCGGCGTCGCCGGCCTCTATATGCTCGCCGCCGTCTCCGGCCTGGCCGATGTCGATGCGATCACCCTGTCCGCGGCACGGCTGGTCCAGGGCGGGCTCGACATCACGGTCGGCGCCACGGTGGTGCTGATCGCGGCCGGGGTGAACACCCTGGTCAAGGCCGGGCTCGCCGTCGTCCTGGGCGGCCGGGCGATGGCGCTGCGCATCCTGCCGGCGACCGTCGCGATGCTGGCCGCCGGTGCGGCCGGCATCGCTTTCTTCGCCGTCTGACGTGTCAGGTCTTCTCGGCAACGGAAAGCCGAACTACCCTGAGGCTGCGCAATCGTCGGGCGAATCTCCGGCATAAACAGAAATTCCATTTCGGCAGCATCGCCCGACACATGAAGGGGGAGACGCCATGAAAGGGATTCGTGCAGTTCTGCTGGCGAGTGTCGTGGTCGCCGTCTCGGGTGCCGCCTTCGGCCAGTCCAGCAACATCAAGAAGCTGCAGGACATGAAGGTCACCGGCGCGCCGCTGCAGCTGGAGACGGTGCCGCAGGGCGGCGACTATGCCGACCAGATCCGGACCAACCTGCAGCAGGTGAAGCTGCCGCCGGGCTTCAAGATCGGGCTCTATGCCGTGGTGCCGGACGCGAGGCACATGGCGGTCGGGCCCAGCACCGGCATGGTGTTCGTCGGCACGCGCAAGACCCAGGTCTGGGCAGTGACCGACCGCAACAAGGACCGGGTGGCGGACGAGGTCAAGGTGTTCGCGCCATCGGTCGACCTCAAGGTGCCGAACGGGGTCTGCTTCTCCAAGGACGGCTTCCTGCATGTGGTCGAGCACAACCGCCTGCTGGTGTTCCCGGCCGCCGAGTTCTTCTACGAAGGCCCGGACACGGCGATCGGCGTGGTGGCGGAGACGCTGATCCCGGCCGCCGAGGAATCCTTCAACCACGGCGCCCGGGTCTGCCGGATCGGCCCGGACAACAAGCTCTATGTCTCGCTCGGCCAGCCCTTCAACGTGCCGCCGCCGGAGAAGGCGGCGCTGTACGGCGAGGTCGGCATCGGCGGCATCATCCGCATGGCGCGCGACGGCACCGGACGCGAGGTGTTCGCCCGTGGCATCCGCAACTCCGTGGGCATGGATTTCAACCCGGCCAATGGCGATCTGTGGTTCACCGACAACCAGGTCGACGGCATGGGCGACGACATCCCACCGGGCGAGCTGAACCGCATCACCGCGGCCGGCCAGCATTTCGGCTTCCCCTGGTATGGCGGCGGCACCGTCCGCACCACGGAGTACAAGGACAGCGAGCCGCCGGCCGACGCGGTGCCGCCGGTGGTGGAGATGGATGCGCATGCCGCCGATCTCGGCATGATGTTCTACACCGGCAAGTCCTTCCCGGAGCAGTATCGCGGCGGCGTGTTCTCGGCACAGCACGGCTCCTGGAACCGCACCACGCCGGTCGGCGCCCGGGTCATGTTCACCCCGGTCAAGCCGGACGGCAGCGCCGGGCAGACCGAGGTGTTCGCCGATGGCTGGCTGGCCGACACCGGCGAGTATTTCGGCCGGCCGGTCGACATCGCCCAGTTGCCGGACGGTTCGCTGCTGGTCTCCGACGACTTCGCCGGGGCGATCTACCGGATCTGGCATGAAGGCTGAGCGGAAACCGAAGGGAGGCAGGGTCATGCTCAAGCGGATACAGGCGGGGCTGGTCCTGCTGGCGGTTGCCGGGTCGGCGGCGCCCGACGCGGCCTGGGCGGCCGGCGACAGCGCCGCCGGCCGGGCCAAGGCCCGGCAATGCACGGCCTGTCACGGGCTGAACGGCCTGGCCCGGATGCCGAACGTGCCGAACATCGCCGGCGAGAGCCCGATCTATCTCGAGAAGCAGCTGAAGGCGTTCCGCAGCGGCGAGCGCACCGATCCGCAGATGTCGGTCATCGCCAAGCCGCTGAGCGACCAGGACATCGCCGATCTGGCCGCCTGGTATTCGGGCATCAGGTTCTCGGTGACGGTGCCGGAATAGGAAAGACGGACCCTGGACGCAAGACAGGCCACACCGAAGGGGTGTGGCCTGTCCCGAATGCCGTCGGTCTGCACATCGCCCTCGGTTGAACCTCCCCGGACGAGCCGCTCGGCCTTTTGATTTTTTAACGAAATGCCTCAGATTGAACGAAAATTGTATCAATCTTCGTGGGTGTCTGTAATCTTCGTACGCTTGAAACATCCGGAGAATGACTGAAAACCCATTCCGGTCCTATCTGCAAATTGAGGGTGGCAACCTGACCCAAATGGACTATGTTCCTCGATACGCTGGTTCGGCCAGCGAGGTGCCGCGACACAAGGCCGATTCCTTCCGTGTCCAGTCGAGGATCGTTCCCGAGATGGCGGATGATCTCCCGGACCTGATCGCGAGAATCTACGACGCGGCGCTCGACCATGGCCTGTGGGATTCTGTTCTCAACGATCTTGCCGGCCTGTTCGCCGACGGCCACGCCAGCCTCTACCTGCTGCACGAATCCGACACCGCCGAGACCACGGCCTTCGAGTCGCTGGCCGCGACCAGCCGCTGGGACCAGGCCTTCCTCGACAGCTACGGCCAGCATTTCTGGCGGCTGAATCCGTGGAGCGAGCGGGTCTTGAACCGCGCCGTCGGCGAGGTCACGATCAGCGACACGCTGGTGCCGCGCACCAATCTTGAGCGGACCGAGTTCTTCTCCGACTGGCTGCGGCCACAGCAGCTGCTGTCCGGCATCGGCGGCACCTTCATGCGCCGCGGCGGCGTCTCGGCCCATGTCAGCGTGCTGCATGCCGATCCGATCACGGAGGAGGAGACCGCGCGGCTGGCGGAGATGATGCGCCGGCTGCTGCCGCATTTCGCCCGCGCCGCCCAGATCCATCAGCGGCTCGGCGACGTCGTCACCCAGCGCGACGCGCTCGAGACCGGCCTCGACCGCCTGTCGATCGGCGTGATCCTGACCGACCCGACCGGCCGGGTCTCTTTCTCCAACCGCGCGGCCGAGGCGATGTTGCGGGCCGGCACCGCGTTGCGGATCGACCAGCGCGGCCTGCTCTGCGCCTCGCAGCCGAACGAGACCACGAAGCTGCGCCAGCTGATCGCCGCGGCCTCGATCGTCCTCGACGATCCACGGATGGAGCCGGGCGGCGGGCTGACCCTGTCGGACCCGACGGGCGGCGACCAGCTCGCGGTCCTGGTCGCGCCGGTCAGCCAGAACCGGCCGCTGCTCAGCCTGACCGCGCCCAAGGCGGCGATCTTCATCGCCGCGCCGACGCCGGCGAACCATCTGTCGCAACCGGAGCTGCGGCGGCTGTACGGCCTGACCTTGACCGAGGCGCGGATCGCCGGCGAGCTGGCGGCAGGCCTGTCGCTGAAGGAGATCGCGACCCGTCTCGACGTCAGCTACGAGACCATCCGCAACCATCTCAAGAAGATCTTCATCAAGACCCGCACCAACCGGCAGTCGGAGCTGGTGCGCCTCCTGCTGCGCAACCTGCCGGCGATCGGCGGCTGCACCGCGGCGGAATAGCCTCAGAACATCCGGCGCCAGAACATCAACACCAGCGTCGCCACGCCGGCGGCCAGGATCAGCAGCATCACCCACGGGAAGGCGGCGGGGGTCTCCAGCCCCGGCAGGCCGGCGACATTCATGCCGAAGATGCCGGTGATCAGCGTCATCGGCAGGAAGACCGCGGTCAGAATCGCCAGCACCAGCAGGCTGCGGTTCATCGCCTCGGCCCGCTGCGCCGCGATCTCTTCCTGCAGCAGGCGGGCCCGGTCGATCACCTCGTCCACGCCGCGGGCGGCGCGGCGGAAGCGCTCGGCGGCGGTGGCCAGCCCGGCGCGGCCGGCGGGGTCGGCCCAGCCCGGCAGGTCGTCCAGGCCGGCGGCGACCACGGTGCCCTCGGGCAGCAGATGGCGTCGCAGGGTCGCGGCGCGGCGGCGGATGCGGCCGAGCGCCTGGCGGTCCTCGACCGTGCGGCTGGTCGAGCGGTCGTCCAGCACCCGGTCCTCGATGCCGTCGACCTCGTCCATCAGCTTCTCGACCGTCGCCTCGGCCTCCGCCGCCAGGTGCCCGGCGATCAGGGCCAGCATGCCCAGCGCGGTCTCCGGCGCGCTGCCGGCGGCCAGGCTGCGGCAGACCTCATCGACGACGCGCAGCGGATGGCGCCGGCCGGTGACCAGCAGATGCGGCCCCAGGCAGAAGCGCAGGCGGCTGATCTGGTCCGGCTCGAAGGCGAAGTCGTGGTGCAGCCCGTTGGCCGCCCCGACCAGCCAGCCGTCCAGCCGCTGCACCTGCACCCGGTCGGGCCCGTCCAGCAGCCATTGCGCCACCGCCGGCGGCAGGATGCCATGGTGGCCCAGCCAGTGCCGGGCGCGGGTGTCGGTCAGCTTCAGATGCAGCCAGACCCAGCCCTCGCCCGCCTCCGGCAAGGGATCGACCCCGGTCTGGCGGCAGGCGCCGGACTCGGGGTCGAAGCGGTAGGCGGCAGCGACGGCGTCGCCGAAATGGAAGCTGACAGGCGCTGCTCGCACCGCGTCCAAGGCCCGGATCAGAACAGGTGCCGCAGCAGCCAGTAGAGCGCGGCGGCCAGGGCGATCGAGACCGGCAGGGTCAGCACCCAGGCCATCAGCAGGTTGCGGATCGTGCTCCATTGCAGCCCGGAGCGATTGGCCGCCATGGTGCCGGCGACGCCGGAGGACAGCACATGGGTGGTGCTGACCGGCAGGCCGTACATGTCGGCGGCGCCGATCGTCGCCATCGCCACCAGCTCGGCCGAGCCGCCCTGGGCGTAGGTCAGGTGCTCCTTGCCGATCTTCTCGCCGACGGTGACGACGATGCGCTTCCAGCCGACCATGGTGCCGAGGCCCAGCGCGATGGCGACCGCCACCTTGACCCAGTCGGGGATGAACTTGGTGGCCTGGTCCAGGTAGCCGCGATACGCGGTCAGCACCTTGCCGTCATCGGCGCTGAAGGCCGGCGAATTGGCCTTCGCCATCAGCTTCAGCGCCTCGGAGGCGAGGTACATGTCGTTGCGGATGTTGCCGACCTGCTCGTTCGGCACCGCGGCCAGCGAGCTGCGGCCGGCGACGCTGCGGTCGATCTCCTGGGTCAGGGCGACCAGCGCCGGCACCGTCTCGGGCGACAGAGCCCGGTCGCGGACATAGGCGGTCACCGCCGCGCGCGGATCGGCGGGCGCCGCGGTGGTGCCGGCATAGTGCGCCAGCACCCCGGCGGCCTGCTGCGACGACTGCTCGAAGGCGGTGATCTGGGCTTCCGGCATCGCCCGGTTCAGGGCATAGGCGGTGGGCACGGTGCCGATCAGGATCAGCATGATCAGCCCCATGCCTTTCTGGCCGTCATTCGAGCCATGGGCGAAGCTGACGCCGGTGCAGGTCAGCACCAGCAGGCCGCGGATCCACAGCGGCGGCGGCTTGTTGCCCTCCGGCGCGCGGTACAGTTCCGGCCGCCTGATCAGCGCCTTGGCGGCCAGCAGCAGCAGCGCCGCGGCGGCGAAGCCGACCAGCGGCGACAGCAGCAGCGACTTGCCGATGCCCAGCGCCTGCGACCAGTCCACGCCGCTGGTGCCGGTGCCGGGGATGGCCATCAGCTGGTTCATCAGGCCGACGCCGATGATCGAGCCGATCAGCGTGTGCGAGGAGGAGGAGGGCAGGCCGAAATACCAGGTGCCGACATTCCAGATGATCGCGGCGATCAGCAGGGCGAACACCATGGCGAAGCCGGCATTGCTGCCGACCTGCAGGATCAGCTCGACCGGCAGCAGCGAGATGATGCCGAAGGCGACCAGGCCGGTGGAGGTCAGGACGCCCATGAAGTTCCAGAAGCCGGACCACACCACCGCCACCGTGGGCGGCAGCGAGTTGGTGTAGATCACCGTCGCCACCGCGTTGGCGGTGTCGTGGAAGCCGTTGACGAACTCGAAGCCTAGCGCGATCAGCAGGGCGATGCCGAGCAGGATGAAGGGCAGCAGGCTCGGCGAATGCACGTCGCCGAGGTCGTTGGCGAGGTTCCAGCCGGCATAGATGACGCCGAAGATGAGCAGGGCGATGACGGCCAGGGGCGTCAGGCGGCTGAGCCCTCCTGTCGGCCTGGTGTCGAGCACGGAACTGGTCATGCGGGGCCTCGCCGGCTGCGATGGTGCGATGCGGGGACCCTACAAGCCGGATGTTACGGTTATGTTGTGGTTTGCGGACGGTGCCGGGGCACGTGGTCCTTGGCCGAAAATGGTCTCATTTGGTTATGATATTGTCGAAGCGCCGTTTTCCGGCGGATCGAGGGAGAATGATATGGGCTTGAACAGGGCAGCCGTTTTCGCCGTCGTGGCTCTGGGCCTCGCCGGCTGCGCCGAACAGGTGCGGCCGATCATCGACCCCGCGACCTCGGTCGCCGGCGGGCGCAACTACGAATACGATGTCGCTCAGTGCCAGCAGCTGGCCAAGCAGGTCGATGCCGGCGGCCGTACCGTCGGCGGGGCGCTGCTCGGCGCCGGTGTCGGCGCGGCGGGCGGTGCGATCATCGGCGCCTTCACCGGCAATGCCGGGCGCGGCGCCGCGATCGGCGCCGGGGTCGGCGGCCTCAGCGGCGCTGTCGGCGGCGGCGCCTCCGCCGCCAACAGCACCCAGAACGTGGTGCGGAACTGCATGATCCGACGCGGCTACGCCGTGCTCGATTGACGAGGCTCAGGCTGGCTCCCGCGCCGCCAGCAGGCACAGCCAGGTCCAGCCGATGGTGGCGGCCAGCACGGCGGTGACGTCGCCCTGGTCGTAGGGCGGGCAGGTCTCGACCACGTCCGCCCCGACCCAGGCGACGTCGCCGAGCCGGCGCAGCATCGCCAGCGCCTGCCACGGGAACAGGCCGCCGGCCTCCGGGCAGGCGACTCCGGGCGCCAGGCCGGGATCGATGCCGTCGATGTCGAAGGTCAGATAGGCCGGGCGGTCGCCGAGCACGGCGCGGATCCGATCGACCGTCCGCTCGATGCCGTCGAGATGAACGCTCTCGGCGGGCAGGCCGGTGACGCCCTGGTCCCGGGTCCAGGCCGCGGTGGCGCGGTCGACAGGGCTGTGCAGCCCGACCTGCACCGTGGCCCGCGGGTCGACCAGGCCGCGCGCGATCGCATGGCGCAGCCAGGAGCCGTGATAGATCGGCGCCGTGGGCGTGCCGGCCCAGGTGTCGACATGGGCGTCGAACTGCATCAGCGCCAGCGGGCCGTGCCTGGCTGCGGTCGCCTCCAGCAGCGGCAGGGTGACGGTATGGTCACCGCCGAAGGCCAGCAGGCGGGCGCCGGCGCCGATCTGGTCCGCGGCCGCGGCGCGGATCGCCTCCAGGCTGCCGGCGATGTCGGCGGTGATCGGCGCGGCGTCCCCGGCGTCGTAGAGATCCAGCCGCTGCTCCGGGCTCAGTTCCAGGTCGGGATGGTCGTCGCCGGTCAGCGTCCGGCTCGCCGCCCGGATGGCGCCGGGGCCGAAGCGCGAGCCGGGCCGGTTGGTGGTGCCGAAATCGAAGGGCAGGCCCAGCACCGCCGCGGCGGGGCGGCCGCCCTCCGGCCGGGTGCGGTGCGGGGCGTTGAGGAAGGTCGCGATGCCGGCGTATGGGGGCAATGATCTCTCCGTATGTGGGGTGGATGGTTCGTGAGAGGGATGGCAGGCCGTCACTCCGGCCGGCGGAACGCCTCGTCGATCGGCACCTGCAGGCCGTTGGCCAGCCGGTTGGTCTCGTTCGCCATGCCGACCACGGCCAGGAGCTCGCCCAGCATCTCGTCGGTCATACCGGCCTTGCGCGCCGCCACGCTGTGCGACGCGATGCAGTAGCCGCAGCCATTGGTGGCGCTGACGGCGAGATAGACCATCTCCTTCACCAGCGGGTCGAGCGCGCCGGGCGCCATCACCTCCTTCAGGCTCTCCCAGGTCCGCTTCAGCGTCGGCGGATGCGCCGCCAGCGCCTTCCAGAAGTTGTTGATCCTGTCGATCCGGCGGGTGGCCATGATGTCGTCATAGACGGCCCGGACCTCCGGCGACGCCTCGTCGTATTCGATCAGCCCCGATGGCATGAGCGTGCTCCCTGCGATTCCGATGCGGGCAGGGTGGCACGCGGCCGGCGCGGCGTCACGCCGCCGGGGCGGTGCCGCCGTGGTGCCGGGCCAGGCGGCGCAAGCGGAAGGCCAAGGTCAGCTGCAGCACCCCGATGACGATGGCCCAGGTGCCGATCAGCCAGACCAGGGACAGCGCTCCGGCGCCGGGGAAGAACAGGGCGTACGCGCCCAACAGCACCCACAGCGCGCCGGTCAGGGCCAGCAGCCATTCGCCTTCGATCTCGTTGCGCAGGCGGATGGCGGTGACGATCTCCATCACCCCGATCACGATCGCCCAGATGGCGATGATGTATACGAGGACGATCGCGGTCAGCAGCGGCCAGACCGCGGCGACGATCCCGGCAGCGACCCCGACAAGACCGAGCAGGGCATAGCCCCAGTTCCGGCCCCGGATGCCGACGACGATGCCCATTACCCCGTCGACCAGCGCATAGGCGGCGTAGAGGATGATCAGCATGGCCAGGGTCATGCCCGGCCACAGCCAGGCCAGGACCCCGAACAGGATGGCCAGGACGCCGCGCAACGCGACGGCGCCCCAATTGGCGGCGAGGGCGCGAAGGACCGGCAGATTCTGCATCATCCGTCTCCCGCGGGCATCCGGCCGGCACATTGGCCGTGCTCAAGGAAATGATCACAATTGCGCAGGTGACAAGCCGGATCGGTCCCGGTTATGGTTTGCCCGCTGTCGTCCCGGCCGGCGGATTCGGTCACGCGAATCCCGGCGGTTGACTCTGTTCCGGCGATCACTATACTCCGCGCGCTTCGGAGCCTGAGGGCCCCGAAGCTTAAGGCGTTCGCGCGGCCGCTCCGGCCCGCGGACAGACATGAACCAGCAGACCCGGCGTTGCAGGCCAGGCCCCGGTGGGGCAGGGCAGCGGCGACGCCGAAGGTGGCAACCGCAAGGAGAGCGACGTGGCACGTATTGCCGGCGTCAATATTCCGACCCAGAAGCGCGTCCTGATCGCGCTGACCTACATCCATGGGATCGGCCGTCACGCGTCCCAGAGCATCATCGACAGGCTCGGCATCCCGGCCGACCGGCGCGTCAATGAGCTGACCGAAGACGAGATCCTGCGCATCCGCGAGGCGATCGACGCCGACTTCACGGTCGAAGGCGATCTGCGCCGCGAGACGGCGATGAACATCAAGCGGCTGATGGATCTCGGCTGCTACCGTGGCCTGCGTCACCGCAAGGGCCTGCCGGTCCGCGGCCAGCGCACCCACACCAATGCCCGTACCCGCAAGGGCCCGGCGCGGCCCATCGCGGGCAAGAAGAAGTAATCGGAAGGCGAGCGAACCATGGCCAAGCCAGCAGCTGCCGCCGCGAACGCCCGTCTGCGTCGTCGCGAGCGCAAGAACATCACCTCGGGCGTCGCCCACGTGAACTCGTCCTTCAACAACACGGTGATCACCATCACCGACGCGCAGGGCAACGCCATTGCCTGGTCGTCGGCCGGTGGCATGGGCTTCAAGGGCAGCCGCAAGTCGACGCCCTATGCCGCCCAGATGGCCGCCGAGGATGCCGGCCGCAAGGCGCAGGAGCACGGCATGCGCGTGCTCGAGATCAACGTGAAGGGCCCCGGCTCCGGCCGTGAGAGCGCCCTGCGCGCCCTGCAGTCGGTCGGTTTCCAGATCACCTCGATCCGCGACGTCACGCCGATCCCGCACAACGGCGTCCGTCCGCGCAAGAAGCGTCGCGTCTAAGGGCTGTCCGGCCCGCCGGCTGCAACCCCCGGTTCGCCGGGGCGCGCGGCCGGCGGGCCGGTGTCCTTAGCGCGGTTTCAGCCGGCCGATCCGGGATAGGACCACTGGCCACAGGGTCCACGCATGGGATCGGAGGGGGCTTCGGCCCCCGTCGGCATTTTCGGCCGTATCCGGCCTCTCGTGGCAGAACAGGATGATATGACAGTGCTTCAGCGCAACTGGCAGGAACTGATCAAGCCCAACGCTCTCGACGTCCAGCCGGGCGACGATTCGCAGCGCAAGGCAACTCTCGTCGCCGACCCGCTCGAGCGCGGCTTCGGCCTGACCCTCGGCAACGCCGTCCGCCGCGTGCTGCTGTCCTCGCTGCAGGGCGCCGCGGTCACCGCGATCCATATCGACGGCGTGCTGCACGAATTCTCGTCGATCCCGGGCGTCCGCGAGGACGTCACCGACATCGTCCTCAACGTCAAGGCGCTGTCGCTGCGCATGCACGCCGAGGGCCCGAAGAAGATGCGGCTCAATGTCGAGGGGCCGAAGGTGGTCAAGGCCGGCGACATCGTCACCGGGCCGGACATCGAGATCATGGACCCCGAGTTGGTGCTGTGCACCCTCGACGACGGCGCCAAGCTGGCGATGGAGTTCACGGTCAATTCCGGCAAGGGCTACGTCCCGGCCAGCATGAACCGGCCCGAGGATGCGCCGATCGGCCTGATCCCGGTCGACGCCCTGTATAGCCCGATCCGCAAGGTCTCGTACAAGGTCGAGAACACCCGCGTCGGCCAGGTCACCGACTACGACAAGCTGTCGCTGACGATCGAGACCAATGGCGCCGTGACGCCGGAGGATTCGGTGGCGCTGGCGGCCCGCATCCTGCAGGACCAGCTGCAGCTGTTCATCAACTTCGAGGAGCCGTCGCGCGACCACCGCGAGGAGACCTCGGAGGACATGCCGTTCAACCGCAACCTGCTGCGGAAGGTCGACGAGCTCGAGCTGTCGGTGCGCTCGGCCAACTGCCTGAAGAACGACAACATCGTCTATATCGGCGACCTCGTGCAGAAGACCGAGGCGGAGATGCTCCGCACCCCGAACTTCGGCCGCAAGTCGCTGAACGAGATCAAGGAAGTTCTCTCGACCATGGGCCTCCATCTCGGCATGGAGATCCCGAACTGGCCGCCGGAGAACATCGAGGATCTCGCCAAGAAGCTCGAAGAGCCGTTCTGATCGGCTGCCCGATCTTCGGCTGATCGAGGTTTTACCCTGCCGTTCTGTCCTCGCCGAGGGCAGGCGGCGGGTTCCGCCATCGGACCCCCGCGGGGGCCAAGCCATGAGGAGATATCGCCATGCGTCACGGAGTGACCGGACGTCGTTTCAGCCGCACCAGCAGCCACCGCAAGGCGATGTTCGCCAACATGGCGGCGGCCCTGATCACCCATGAGCAGATCAAGACCACCCTGCCGAAGGCGAAGGATCTGCGCCCGATCGTCGAGAAGCTGATCACGCTCGGCAAGAAGGGCGGCCTCGCCAATCGCCGCCTGGCCTATGCCCAGCTGCGCGACGACGAGGTGGTGACCAAGCTGTTCTCGGTGATCGCCGAGCGCTACAAGACCCGCAGTGGCGGCTATTCCCGCGTGCTCAAGGCCGGCTTCCGCTACGGCGACGCCGCCCCGATGGCCGTGATCGAGCTGGTCGAGCGCGACCGCGACGCCAAGGGTGCCGCCGACAAGGTGCGCGACGCCGAGTTGAAGGCCGCCGTGGCCGAGGCCGAGGGCGCCGAGGGCTGATCGGCCCGACGACGACGAAACGATCGAGGCCCGGCGCAAGCCGGGCCTTTTTCTT
>NZ_JASATH010000064.1:0-37525 GCF_038440215.1 Inquilinus sp. OTU3971
TAGACCAGGGACGGTCGACCCTGGCGATCTATTCCTTCGATCAGGCGGGGGAAGTCGGACAGGCTTGGCCAGGAAGGGCCGTGTGCGATTGCCTCCGCTTCCGGGAGACGATAACGGTGGCCGGTTTGGGAGCACCCTCGCCAGCTCGCGCTCGCCGAGAGACGCTGGAATCCAACCGGTTCGGTTGACGTCCGGTCTCAGGCCGCCGGCGCAGTGCGCATATGGCGCCCTTCGGCCGCGTATCGGAAACAGGGGATTGTCGGCCCGACATTCTCCTCATCAGATGGCTTGATATCGCGATGACCAGGCAACAGGGATACTCCGCTCGCCACTTCCGAGTTGCGTTGGATATCGAGCGATAGCGCCACTGAAGGCCCGGCGTTGACCACCCGCGATTCTCCAGCGATAGGTGAATGGCGGCGCCGGTAATTAAGTAACTCTGATGCATTCTGTCGTTTCGTTTTTTGATATTTGCATACTATTATATTGACGGAAGTATATGTCAGAATACTATCGTATGAAAGGCAAACGCATTTTCAGGAAGCGGATAATTTACCTAAAATTAGGAGGAAATCATGGCTGGTTTACTTGATGGTCTTCTCGGGAGCGTGTTTGGCATTCTCCAGCAGGTTCTGAACGGCGACAGCGATGGCTTGCTCGGCGGGCTGGTCAGTGGCCTGACCACTGGCGTGGCCGAAGGCCAAGAGGCCGGGGAGCAGGGCCTCCTTGGTGTGGCAGGTGGCGCAGTCGGCGGTGTTGTCGGCGTCGCCGTCGGCGCAGTGGACAATCTCGGCGATGCGGTCGGCGGTATTCCGTTGGTTGGCCCGCTGGTCGGAGGCCTCGTACACACGGTGACAGGGTTGGTGAACGGCGTGCTCGATACTGCCGTCGGATTGGTCGACGGACTTCTTGCCGTCACTGACATCATCGATCTTGGACCTGTCGGCCAGCTGCTGAACGGCGACAGCGGCGGTCTTGCCGGCGGGCTCACGGCAGGGCTGGAGATCGGCCTGGACTATGGCAACGAAGTCAGTGCTCAGGGCGTTCTCGGCAGCGTCGGGGGCACAGTCGGCGGGCTCGTCGGCTTCATCAACGGCACCATCGTCAACCTCGACGAGGTGTTCGGTGCAGGTGAGGCAGCCTCGGGCTCCGCCGACTACATGCTGTGACGCATTGAAACGGGCCGGCCGCCAAAAAGGGGCGGCCGGCCCTGCGACCTGTGTTGGCCCCAAGGGGCCGTGAGCGCACTCGCAGAAGATCCGCCGCCCGCGGCATTCGGGGCTCCGGCGGGACCGGTGCGTGTCAGGAGCCGAGCCACATCTGAAGTAGCTCTATCCGCGAAATGAATGTGCCATCGTCGCGCTGAATTTGATGCACGTACTTTCCAGACGTCTCGATTGCGTGCGCTGCCCGAACGGCGTCGGCCTCGGTGTCTCGTTCGGTTGACAGCAGCGGCTGCGGTGGCTCGCGGATGCGGTCAAACCTGCGATCCGAGTACCATATGATGAAGGGCGTCATCTATTCTGGATCCTGAATCGAATCTCGATTGCGCAGCTTATGGGTCTTCCAGGCGGCTCCCGGCGGGAGCCTCGGTGTCCTGTCCTGGCTCAGTGCGTAGAAGTAGCTGTGGATGAATACGCGAACTGCACTTGAGAGGTTTCCCCTGGTCGATAGGCGATCAGAGATTCTTGTGACGAGATCATTCAATGTGAGGTCTTCACGCTTGAGAAGCTCTTCAAGTGCTTCCCAAAATGCCTCTTCCAGTCGTATACTCGATCGCGCTCCACCAATTGTTACGTTGCGCGTTCTTGACGCCGGAGCGGTCTGAGTGCCCGAGAAATACACGATACTGTCGCGATTATCATTCGATCCTTTCATCTCGATCCCGCCAAAATTCGTGATGCGAATGACGATAAATGTCTTACATTTAAGTAGATAATGGTTGGATTATAGCATTAGATTTTATTCCTGTCACTGTCGGGGCGTGGATTTGGCGCTGATTGAATCCGACGACCCAGCATCAGTTGAACGCCTGCTGCCGTCGCAGCCGCGGCGCAAGATGCGCCGGTGCGAGTGTCCGCTCCTGAGTCGATCGCCTATGACCGCAAATGGCGCCAACGCGCCGTTTCCGGAGTTCGGCGAGGGCTTGGACCTTGCCGGACTATTCCGGAGCCATGGACGTGGATCAAATGAATAGCGTCCCCGTCTGCGGGGTGGGCGTCGCGCCCTTGTAGGCCCGCCCGGGCCAGGCGCAACCCTCCGCTTCGCTGCGGGTCCTCCACTTCGTTCCGGCCTTCCGGTGCGCCCAGCCCTTGCTGGCGGGCCTCCCGGCCGCTTTTCGCCGCCCACCCCGCTATCCGGGGACGGACGGTTTGAAGAGCCAAGGGAGAGGCCCATGCCCGCTGTCGAACGCCGCCCGGAACCCGACCGGCCGTCCCTCTATGCCGAAGTCACCGGCCGCATCATCACCGAACTGGAGCAGGGCCGGGTGCCCTGGGTCCGGCCCTGGGGCCAGGGCCCCAGCCCGCTCGGCCTGCCCCGCAATGCCGTCTCGGGCCGCCGCTATTCCGGCATAAACATCCTGATCCTGTGGGACGCCGCCGTGGACCGCGGCTTCCCCTCGCAGGACTGGCTCACCTTCCGGCAGGCGCTGGATTTGGGAGGGCATGTCCGCAAGGGCGAGCGCGGCACCACAGTCGTTTACGCAGACCGCTTCGTGCCCCGCGCCGAGCGCGAGCGCGCCGACCGGGAGGACGACGAGCCCGCCGGCGTGCCCTTCCTCAAGCGCTTCACCGTGTTCAACGCCGCCCAGTGCGACGACCTGCCCGAGCGGGCCGAAGGCGCAGTGCCCATGGCCCCCGAGGACGCCATCGTGCCCGAGGCCGATGCCCTGATCGAGGCGACCGGGGCCGATATCCGCATCGGTGGCGACCGCGCCTTCTACGTGCCGAGCCAGGACTTCCTGCAGGTGCCGCCGCGCGCATCCTTCTTCGTGCCGATCAACTGGTATCGCACCTGCTTTCATGAGCTTGGCCACTGGACCGGCCATCCCTCGCGGCTCGACCGCGATTTCTCCGGCGTCTACGGCTCGGTCGCCTATGGCCGCGAGGAACTCGTCGCCGAGATGGCCAGCGCCTTCGTCTGCGCCTCGCTCGGCATCGTCCCGAGCGTCCGCCACGCCGATTATCTCGGTGCCTGGCTCGAGCTTCTGCGCGAGGACGTGCGCGCCATCTTCCGCGCCGCCAGCCATGCCAGCCGGGCCGCCGACCTGATCCTGGAGGCGGCGCCATGATCCTCATTCCCGATCCCCTGCGTGCGCGGCTGGTCGCCAACTTCCAGGCCGGCCCCAAGCCCGATCCCTTGCCGGTGGTGAAGCTCTATGCCCCCTGGGGCGTCGCCTGCTGGCTCCTCACCGAACTGATGGACGACGGCGACACCCTCTTCGGCCTCTGCGATCTCGGCCTGGGCTGCCCCGAGCTCGGATATGTCAGCTGGGCCGAGCTGGAAGCGCTGCGCGGCGCCCTCGGCCTCGGCATCCGGCGCGACGAGCGCTTCGCGCCGACCCGCCCTCTCTCGGTCTATGCCGGGGCCGCCCGGCTCTGGGGCTACGTCGTCGAGGACGAGGCGCTCCTCGCCGACGCCGCCCGCCACATGTCCCCGTTTCCGCCGGTTCCAGCCCGCTGAGCCAGTGCCGGCACGGCACATCCCGACATGCCTGAAGGAGAGAAGCCATGACCGATCCAGTCGCCAGCATGGTCGATGCATTCGGCTGGGAGACCGGCGTCACCATGCCTCGCAATGTCGATCCCGACATCGTCCACCGCACGATTTCCAAGCTGCTGGAGAAGGGCATGGCCTTCTCCGTGCTCGCGACAGCGGAGGGCATCCAGATCTTCACCCACGCCGATGCCTATTTCGCGCGGTGCCTTCCGGACCGCGGACGGGACGGCACATGGCGGTTCGGTCCGTGACGTGCTGGCGCGCCTGGCCGGTTCAACTCCGGCCGAAGGCGGATAAGTGGAAGGCCGAGCCTGCGGCGCGACCGGAGGTCAGCCGGGTGCTCCGGTGCCGTCTCGAACTGCACCGGCATGCCGCCGTGCGGGCGGCGCTGCCGGGCAATCCGGCCGGCCGCCATGCCGGGGAGGACGCCGCCTCGAGGCGCTGGTGGCGCTCTCTGACGAGGAGGTGACGCGCATCCTCGCCGTCGCCATCGGCGAGACACTCGCGGCCGGCGGCGCCGTCATCGATGCGGCCGGCGCGAGCCTCGGCGTCCGCATGGCCGAGGTCTGGCAGGCCGACGACGCCTTCTTCGATCTGGTCCGTGACCGGGAGGTGGTGGACGCGATGCTGGCCGAGGTAGCCGGCCGGGCCGTCGCCGATGCGAACCTCCCGGCCACGCTCGAGGCTCGCCGCGGCATCGTCCGCGACTGTCTCGCGGGCGCCAACGGGCAGACCAGGGTCGAGGACTGGACGTCCGCCTGGATGACCTTCCTGGCTCGGTCCTACACCGATCGCGGCGCCCTAGGCTGAGGACTCGATAGCAGGAGCTGCCATCGCCCCCCTGTGCTTCCTAGAGCCGCTCGCGCCCCGCGCGGGAGCGGTGTCTTGCTGTGCTGGGCAGCCGGGCAGCCGACCGGCGATGCTGCCGCGGCCCACGCCGGCATGGTGTCTCCCCCGTCCGGCCGGGGCCTGTCCCGCCGCGCTCGGGCGTTGGACCTGCGGGCGGCGCCGGCCAGTCCGAAACCCTCCCGGACCGGTTTTCTCCCCGCCGCCTCCGGCGGCTCCTCGCGCCCGCTTCGCTCCACAAAGCCGGTCCGTCCGGGTCCTCCGCTGCCGCTCCGGCCTCACGGTTCCGGCCGCCCGGTCTCGCCCGCGACGGTCCGCCATCGCGGCGGGACAGGCCCCCGCGACCAACAGAAGGTAGAGTAGGCGCGTGGCGCCGCACTGCCTTGCGGCAGCCGGTTTCCACACGCCTCTCCCCGAACCGGACGTGCCAGTTTCCCGGCATCCGGCTCTCCATGCACGGCCATGGCCGTGGGTGGCCCTCACAGGGTTGCGAGGGTGTTGAATGCCGTCCAGAACTGGTCGGCTCCGGGTCGGAACCGCTCGCTCGAGCCAGCATTCCATCCGTTCGGTATGCGTATGCCCCGGTGCGGGAAGGGCGAAGTGCCGCCCTCCCGGAAGAAGCGGAGCTGTGTGGTCCCGTCGGCCCACCGTCCCCGCTCGCCGCGCCTGTCTCCGGTGAAGCGGCGGCGCAGCTCTCGCCACGTCGCCTTGCGATGCTTCCTCCTGAGCCAGCGCCCAACGCGCTGCCACATCCACCAGTCGAGCCTCGTGAAGTCCCGACAGGCCCGGGTCGCGTAGCGATAGTAGTTCCGCCACCCGGTAATAATGGGATTGAGGCTGCCGATGAGATTGGCCAGGCGACAGCCTGTCGGCGTCGCCCGCACCCTCGCCTTGATCTTGTGACGCAGGTCCCTCAGCTTGCTCTTCGGAATGAAGAGGTTGCCGACCATTCGTCCGGTGCGGCGTGCCTTGGTCTGCACCACCCGGTAGCCGAGGAAGTCGAAGCCCTCCTCGACAGTGGTGATCTTGGTCTTCTCCATCGACAGCTCCATGCGGAGTTCCGTCTTCAGGAACTCCGCCAGCGCCAGCTTCTCCGCCTCGGCCTCTTCGCGTGTCCCGTCGGTGCAGACGACGAAGTCGTCCGCGTACCGGACCATATAGAACATCGGTCGACCTCGGCGCCGGTCATAGAGCCGGCGGTCGGCCGCGTTCTGTGGCCTTTCACGGGGGCGAAGCGACCACCGTCCGTACCGCTCATCGATGGCCGTCAGGTAGATGTTGGCCAGCAACGGCGAGACAATGCCACCCTGCGGTGTTCCCGTGACCGGGTGGCGGACGGTGCCCTCGACCAGGATGCCCGCCTTCAGGAAGGCGAGTACGAGCCGGAGGATCTTGCGATCCTTGATCCGCCTGCGTACCCGCTCCATCAGGACATGATGGTCGATGGCGTCGAAGCACCCCTTGATGTCCCCCTCGATCACGTGGCGGTACGCGGACGCGCCGCCGGTCGTGGGGTGCATTCTGCGCTGGATCGCACACAGCGCGTCATGGGTGCTTCGACCGGGCCGGAACCCATACGAGGTCGGGTAGAAGTCCGCCTCGAAGATCGGCTCCAGTACGAGCTTCAAAGCCATTTGCACCAGTCGGTCCTTGAGCGTCGGGATGCCAAGCGGGCGCATCTTGTCCGGTCTGCCGGGCTTCGGGATCAACCGTTGCCTCACAGGTTCCGGACGATAGGTGCCGCGGCGCAGATCCTCTCGGATGTCCTCCAAGAACCTCGCCACGCCGCCGGACCGCTCTTCGACCTTGTGCCGCGTGACGCCATCCGAGCCCGGCGTCTGACTGCCCCGATTCCGGGCCAGCCTTCGCCAGGCTTCGGCGAGCGTCCTGCGGTCGCACACGATATTGAACAGATCCGCGAAGACCTGGTCGGCCTTCGCAGTACTCCACCGGTAGAGCTTGCGCTGCATGTCGAGGACGAACGCGGTGTTCACCGCGCCGGGCGTGCGCCCACCTCCTGCCGGCCTGCTCAACCCACTGCCTCCCTTCGCCATGTGAACGGCTCTCCCGTTCCCGGACTACTACGGAGGCTCCGCCCCTTGCGGCGGCGATCATCGGTCGCCTCGATCATCTCCTGGAGATGAGATGCCGACGCAAGGTTCCCGGGTTCAACCAACGTCCCCTCATCTGCTTTAGGAACCGACTCTACTCCGTGCGGATTCCGGCCACAGGGCACCGCAGACTGGCCCTGCGACTGACGCGTGGCTCTCCACGCGCCCCTGGTGCCCGTTGTCTCAGCGGGCACCGGCACTCCGCCGGTCCGAGGACCGATCCGCCCACTTCCGATGCGGCGGATGGCATGTTCTTCCGGAGCTTCAACCATCGGTTCGGTTGCCCTTTCCATGGCAGATACGCTCACCAGACCGGCCTCGGGCGGAAGTCCCTCGGGCGCCTGGCTTTGACGGGTTCTGCTCATTGACGGCTCGCCGGAGGCACCCGGTTCACCTCACCCGTCTGCTTCGCTCCCCGCGCTGCGGCGCGTGGAGGGCGGGGTCTCCCACCCCGCGGGAACACTGACTGCACGTGATGGCTCCCTCCCATCACTCCCGGCACACGAGACACGCGATGCCCGCGATCGGACACGTCACCAAGCTCGCCACCGGCGGCTACAAGGGCCAGGTCAAGACCCTCTCCATCCGCGCCGAGATCGACATCGTCCCCAATAGCTCGAAGTCCGGCGACACCCAGCCCGACTTCCGCGTCCTGACCCAGGGCGTCGAGGTCGGTGCCGGCTGGATCCGCACCGGCGAGGCCTCCGGCAAGCCCTATGTCAGCCTGTCGCTGGCCGCTCCCGAGTTCGGCCCCCGCAAGCTCTACGCCAATCTCGGTCGCGCCGCCGGACAGGACGATCCCGATGTCTACGCCCTGATCTGGAATCCGGTCGACTGAGCCTCGGGCCTACCGCCCTCGCACCCCGCGGGGGCGGCTTTCTCGCCAGGAATCGCGGCTCCGGCCGACAGAACCTGAGCCCCATCGGCACCGCCGGTGACAGGGGCTTCGTCTCGGCCTTCCCATCCTACCGAGCAGATCGAGAACCAGATCCGGTCGCTGCAGAACGAGGCCGCCATGCTCCAGAACATGGCGCGGAACCTCGAGACGCTCGATCTCTCCTCGCTGCCCGCGATGCTCTCGGATCTCGAGCGGATCGGCGGGCTGATGGACGAGGCCCGTGGACTCGCCTTCAGGGTCGACGCCGTCGAGGCCTTGTTCGACGAGATCTATCCGCAGCAGTACGGGGCGAATACGGGCCAGGCCCGGCGTGCCGCCGACGCCCGGCGGCAATGGCAGGAGGCGATGGACGGCTTCCGGCAGGCGATGACGGTGCAGGCCCGCGTGGTCGAGACGGTGCGGACCGACGCCGGCACGCTCTCGGATCTCGTCCTCGCCTCGCAAGGGGCCGCGGGCGGGCTCGAGGCGCAGCAGGCGAGCAACCAGCTCCTCGCGCTCTCGGTCAAGCAGCAGCTGCAGATCCAGGACCTGCTCGCGGCGCAGTTCCGCGCCGACGCGGCCGAAGCCGCGCGCCGGACCCAGGCCCAGGAGCAGGCGCGCGCCGGCTTCGCCCGGTTCCTCGGATCCGCCACCGCCTACACCGCGCCCTGAGGGCGGGGCATGGGCGATCTCAACGTCATCGACCGGTTCCTCGAGACCTTCATCCGCTACATCGACGGCGGGTTCGGCCTCCTGGGCGGCGACATCGCCTTCCTGACCACGGTGCTGGTCGGCATCGACGTCACGCTCGCCGGCCTGTTCTGGGCGCTCGACGGCGAGCGGGACGTGCTCGCCCGGTTGTGCCGCAAGGTGCTCGTGGTCGGCGCCTTCGCCTTCATCCTGAACGACTTCGCGGCCCTCGCCGATATCGTCTTCCGCTCCTTCTCGGCCTTGGGCCTGACCGCCGGGCAGAGCAGCCTCGGGACGGAGGATCTGCTGCGGCCCGGGCGCCTCGCCGGGATCGGATTCCAGGCGGCCTGGCCGCTACTCGAACAGGCCGGATCGCTGATCGGCTTCACCACCTTCTTCGACAATGTGGTGACGATCGCGGTTTTGCTCTTCGCGTGGTTCGTCGTGATCCTCGCCTTCTTCGTGCTCGCCGTGCAGTTCTTCATCACCATCCTCGAGTACCGGCTGACGGCGCTCGCGGGCTTCGTTCTCGTTCCCTTCGCCCTGTGGAACCGGACGGCGTTCCTCGCCGAGCGGGTTCTCGGCGCCATCGTGGCATCGGGCGTCAAGGTCATGGTGCTCGCCGTCATCGTCGGCATCGGCTCGGGTTTCTTCGGCGAGTTCATCGGGGCGCTCCAGGGCCGCGAGCCCGGACTTGCGGATGCGATGTCGCTGGTCCTCGCCTCGCTCGCGCTGCTCGGGCTCGGCATCTTCGGGCCCGGGATCGCGACCGGCCTCGTCTCCGGCGCGCCGCAGCTCGGCGCCGGGGCCGCCGTCGGCACGGCCCTCGCCGTAGGCGGTGTCGCCGTGGCCGGCGGCATGGCGGCGACCGGAGCGGTCTCGGCCGCGGCGCGGCTGGGCGCGGCCGGCGGCCGCTTCACCGGCGCGCTCGCGACCGAGAGGCACGTCGCGCGCCGGACCGAGCTCGCCCGCGAGATCCGGGCGCTCGGCGGCAATGGGGGAGGGGCCCCGCCTGAGAGCGGCAGGGGACCGGCCACGCCGCCGCCGAACCCGCCGCCGCCGGAGGGGACGCCTGGGGGCGCGCCAGGCTGGGCCCGGCGCCTGAAGCATCGCGAGGCGATCCGGCACGGCGCCTCCGCCGCCACCCACACCGTACGCTCAGGCGACCATGGCGGAGGCTCGCTCTCCGTGCCGCTGGCCGAGGAGGATCGGAGATGAACCCATTCCGCCGCGCCTCGACCCGCTACGGCCGGACGCCCGAGCCGGTCACCCCCTACCAGAAGGCGGCGCAGCTCTGGGACGAGCGGATCGGCTCGGCCCGCGTGCAGGCGCGGAACTGGCGGCTCATGGCCTTCGGCTGCCTCGGCCTTGCGATCGGACTCGCCGGCGGTCTCGCCTGGCAGGGCGCACGAAGCCGGGTGACGCCCTACGTGGTCGAGGTCGACACGCTGGGCCAGGTCCGGACCGTGGGCCCTGCAGCCGACGCCTACGAGCCGACCGACGCCCAGATCGCCTGGCACCTCGGCCGCTTCATCGTCGACGTGCGCTCGGTGCCGATCGACCCGGTCCTGCTGCGCCGAAACTGGCTTGAGGCCTACGACTTCGCGACCGAGCGCGGCGCCGTCTTCCTCAATGGCCATGCCCGCGCCGCAGACCCCTTCAAGGATGTCGGCGAGAAGAGCGTCTCGGTCCAGGTGACGAGCGTGGTCCGCGTCTCGGACCGCTCGTTCCAGGTCAAGTGGACCGAAGAGGGCTACGAGCGCGGCAGCCTCGTCCGCAAGGAGCGCTGGACCGCGATCCTCACCGTCGTCCTCGATCCGCCGAAGAGCGCCGACGTGCTCCGGAAGAACCCGCTCGGGCTCTATGTCGAGGGCATCAGCTGGGCACGCGAGCTCGAGCCCCGGGAAACCCGCTGAAGGAGGCGCCCCATGACCGCCATCCGACCGACCATCACCCTGGCCGCGATCGCCGTGCTGCTCGCCGCCTGCGGCGACGAGGCGCTGCCGGACATCGCCTATGACGATTTCGTGCCGGCCGTGGCCGAGAGCGAACCGCCGAGGCCGGTCGAGATCGTGAAGGTGCCCGAGCCGGTGCCCCTGCCGGGGCAGCTCCTGCCGCGTCCGAGGCCGCCGAGGGCGGACAAGCGGGCGCCAACCGGCCGGGTCGCGGCGGCGAACCGGGCGGCGCTGCAGGAGCCTCAAGCCGCGGGCTACGTCAATGCCGTCCAGGTCTATCCCTATATGGAGGGCGCGCTCTACCGGCTCTATGCGGCGCCGGAGCAGGTGAGCGACATTGCGCTCGAGCCCGGCGAGACACTGACCGCGGTCTCGGCCGGCGACACGGTGCGCTGGGTGATCGGAGACACCACGAGCGGGGAGGGAGCGGCCCGACGGGTGCACGTGCTGGTCAAGCCATTCGGGCCCGGTCTCACGACAAACCTCCTCGTTCTCACCAACCGGCGCAGCTACCACCTGCGGCTCGAGAGCACCGAGCGGACGGCGATGGCGGCGGTCTCCTGGACCTATCCCGCGGCCGAGCTGCTGGCGCTGGAGGACCGCAACCGCCGGGCCGAGGCGGCGGCGCCGGTCGATGCCGGGCTCTCCCTCGAACACCTACGCTTCCGTTACGCCATCACCGGAGACGCTCCGCCCTGGCGGCCGATCCAGGCCTTCGACGACGGCTCCAAGGTCTATATCCAGTTCCCGCGGCGGATCGACCAGGGCGAGATGCCGCCGCTCTTCGTCGTCGGGCCGGACGGCGGCAACCAGCTCGTCAACTACCGGGTGCGCGGCATCTACTACATCGTCGACCGGCTCTTCGCCGCGGCCGAGCTCAGGCTCGGCGAGGCCCCGCAGCAGGTGGTCCGGATCAGCCGGACCGATGGGAAATGACCGAGGTGTCGCGCGACGACGGACGTAAGCTGCCGCCCGACGCGCTCGTGCTGCGGGGGCGCCCGCGGAGCGTGATCCGATTCCGCCGGCGCCTCGTGATCGGGCTCTCCGCGGCCTTCTCCGCCGCCGTCTTCGGCGCCGCGTGGCTCGCGCTTCAGGGCCTGCCCGCGCGGCCCCGCCAGGAGGCGCCGGCGGAGACGGCGCGCAAGGCGACGCCCGACGGCCTCCTGGCGCTGCCCGGACGCTATGACGAGATCGCGAAGCCGGTGCCGACGCTCGGGCCCCCGCTGCCCGGCGATCTTGGCGTCCCCGTGGTCGAGCGGGAGAAGTCGCTCGGCCTCGCGCCGTCCAGCCTGCGTCCGGATCCGGAGGCGGACGCCTCCCGCGCTGAGCGGCTCCGTCTGGCCCAGCAAGCGCGGCAGGCGCGCGAGGCCGGCGTCTTCTTCCGGATCTCGAACGAGGCTCGCGATGGAGAGAGGCGGCCGGCGAGCGGCGACGCGGCCGTGCCACCGACCGGGGCGGCGCAGCCCAGCCTCGCCGCCGGGCGCGATCCGGGCGCGCAGCAGCGCAAGCTGGAGTTCCTCAACGGGCCGGCCGATGACGAGATCTACAATCTGCATGCGCTGCAGCAGCCGGCATCGCCGCATCAGGTGATGGCGGGGACCGTGATCGCGGCGAGTCTCGTGACCGGCCTCAACTCAGATCTGCCGGGGCTCGTGACGGCGCAGGTGACGGACAACGTCTATGACAGCGTCGAGGGCCGCACTTTGCTTGTGCCGCAGGGAGCCAGGCTCATCGGCCGCTACGACAGCGTGATCGCCCATGGCCAGAGCCGGGCGCTCGTCGTCTGGCAGCGCCTCGTCATGCCGAACGGACGCTCGATCGTGCTCGACAACTGGCCCGCGACCGACAGGGCCGGATATGCCGGACTCGAGGACGAGGTCGACGTCCATGGCTGGGAGCTCGCCAAAGGCGTCGTGCTCTCGACCCTCCTCGGCGTCGGCACCGAGCTCACCATCGGCGACGACGAGAGCGATCTCGTCCGGGCGCTCCGGCAATCGACCCAGCAGAGCGTGAACCAGGCCGGGCAGCGGATCACGGAGCGGGCGCTCGACATCCAGCCGACGCTGAAGGTGCGGCCCGGCTGGCCACTCCGCGTCATCGTCCACAAGGATCTCGTGCTCGAGCCCTATCAGGGATGAAAGCGATGTCTGACCTCAAGCTTGGTCCCCTGCCGAAGGCGGAAAAGGTCCGCCTCATGGTCGCCATGCCGAAGCCGCTGAAAGAGGCGCTGGACCTCTATGCCGCCGAGCACAGCCGGCTCTACGGGCCGGTCGACACGACGGTACTCATCCCATATATGCTCGAGGCCTTCATCCGCTCCGACCGCGCCTTCATGCGGCGCCACGGCAAGGCGGTACCGGCCAGGGGCGCCCAGGCGCCGACAGAGTCCCCCCGGGCGTCACGACGGTGCCGTCCCTGCGGTCGGATGACTCATCGTGAAGGACGGCGATCCGAACCGCGCAGCTGCAAAGTCGTCTGCAATCGCCAGCGCCTGGTGAAGGACCCGGACACAGCGGAGCGGCAGGCGCGGCCGAGCCGCGAATCCGAACGGATCATCCAGGACATTCCCGAGCTGCGTATCATTGGGAATGAGCCCTGGCAGGCGGTGAAGGCGCGACAGGCCGAGAACAGGATCGAGCGGGACGATAAGGCCACGGTGATATCGGCACGATCAACTGTCGCCGCCCCAAGGACCGCTTTTCGGTCCTCGCCCAATGCGCTTGCTGCGGCAGGGGCTATTCGGCGATCTCCGCCACATTGATCGGCTGCTCGACCGTGCGCAACGAAGGCATCTGCAGCAACTGCGTCAGCGTCCGGCGCGACGAGCTGGAAGCAAGGGGGCTCAACGTGCTGCGGAATCACATGCGCGATCCCGAGATCTTCGCCGAGTTCTGCGACGACCATGCGCGGGAGACGAACCGGCCTCGAAGGCCCTGCCGGTAGAGCGGGGCCACTGCAAGCAAGAATGGCTCCGGAGGAGGCCGCAACCAAGGATTCTCGCGGATGGCCGAGAGCGCCGTTCCGCGACTGGCAGTTGGGCGTACCCTGGCGATCGGTGTCATGATTGACGACTCCGCCTGCGGTGCGCAGATCTTCCCGCAGTGACCGGCTCTGGGAGACCGGCGATGTCGGCTCATCCCTGGCCAAGAAGAGAGAGAGCCACGACTGCCTGGAAGGCGACACAAGGGGGGAACTGCCCGCGGCCTTCGAAACTGCCCGTCACCAGGAGAGGAAGTCTCTGTGGAATCGATGACGGCCGGAGCGCTCGAATCCGCAAACACGGTGAGGAGCCTTCCCAGGGGACCGGCGCCCAATGCGCTCCGGCAGGCCACGATCACGCTGTCGTGCGTTCCTGCCATCTCATCAACGATGGGCCAATATTTCCAAAGCCGCGCTGCTGCCCGCCCCATGGTGGACGACTGCCATCAACGCCCGGACCATACGGTCCGGATGGGCGTGCTGTATGATGTTGCGCCCATAGACGATGCCCCGCGCTCCTTGCTTCATGATTTCCACGGTGCGTGTCAGGATCTCTTCGTCACCGGCGCGGCCGCCTCCTCTTACGAGGACCGGGACTCCCGCGGCGGTCTCCACGATCCTGTGAAACTCCTGCGGATTTTCGCAAGGATCCGCTTTGATGATATCTGCGCCGAGCTCCACCGCCTGGCGCACCAAGGGCAGAATGAGGCTGAGATTGCCGTCGACCATATAGCCGCCCTTGGCGTCGTTGGGCGCCATCACCAGCGGCTCGACCATCAAGGGCATGCCGGACCGCTCGCACTGCCGCTTCAGGGCCATCACGTTGCGCAATGTCTGATGATGGAGCTCCGGCTGGTTGGGCAGCAGCAGATGATTGACGACGACGCAGGCGGCATCTGCGCTCACTGCCAGTTCGACCGCCGCGGGATTCGTCTCCGAGAACAGATGGCGCGGCAGCGTCGCCCCATAGACATTGGAGGTATCGGACCGCAACACCAGCGCGGGGCGGGAGCGGCCGCGCACGCCGTCCAAGGCATGGACCATGCCCGGCGCCAGCTGAATGGCGTCCGGGGCCGCCTTGACCAGAACGGCCACCGCCCTGAGCATGTCCTCCACGCCGGCGAGCAGCGGCAGCTCATTGACCATGCCGTGATCGATTGCGACGTCGAGGCAGCGACCGCTCTCGCCGAACAGGCGATCCATTCTCGCTCTGACAGACATGGGGATCCTCGCAGGCAGGACAGGAGAGCATTGCCCGCCTCGGCGGGCGCATGGCTTCAGCCGCTAGTTCATCTCGGGAGGGTATGTCTCGACCATGTCGGGAGGCAGGTCGAGGGTCGGGCAGTTGCCGAGCTCATAGATGAAATCGAGTTTCGGTTCGGTATGCAGATAGTAATGTACGTCGATATCGAACTGCCCCGTCTGCATGACACCGATGCCGTTCTCTCGATAGTCGGCAAGGATCTTCTGAATCTGGTCATCGTGGATTTGCTCCTTGATATGATGCAGACCCTCGCCGCGCCGTTCGAGGAATTCATTGTAGATCGTCGGCCCATAGACCGGCTGGATGATCTCCAGCTGCATGTCGCCGATCCAGGAAATGGCGATCAGGAACTTGAATGGCTCCGATACCGGTTTGTCGTCGACGCGGAGATTCCTGACCGACTTTTCCGTGAATGTGAGCACGGTCCACGGGCCGATCTTTAGATTGTCAATCCAGGCTTGCATGGATTTGTGAAGATCGCGGGTGACAAACGCGATTTGGTAGATCTTGCGATCTTTATTGTAGTCTCTCAGTTCAGCGTTGCTCATCTGTCGAACCATTTTAGATCCCTTCCGTTGGACGTGATTGTGCCGCCGTGCCACGCGGCACGGCCTGAGCGGCTGCCCAATCGCGCATGGCATTGAAGATGAGGGTGACGGACACTGCGCCAGCGTCCGGGTAGCCAAGCGAACGGCTTCCCATCGTGGAAGCCTTGCCAAAGCGGGCGACGAGTTGTCTGGTCCGCTCCTTGCCGGCTTCGGCCGTCTTGGCAGCGGCCGACAGGGCCGAGACGATGTCGACGCGCTCCTCGGCGGCCTGCGTCAAGGCGGCGGCAGCTGGAACGAGCGCGTCCAGCATGGTCTTGTCGCCCGGCTTGGCGCCGCCGCGCTTCATGATTTCGGCGATCGATCTCTCGAAGTATTCGGCGAGGTCGCGGACCGTAACGCATTCACCGTCACCGAGGCCGCGCGCTCCTGCCCTGAACATCAGCCCGAACACGATCCCCGATGCGCCGCCCATCCGGTCGATCAATGTGTCGCCGACCGTCTTGAGCAGGTCCCGGGCGCTGGAAAACCGTGCAGGCGTCACGATATCGCGGACGCCTTCGAAGCCTCTCGACATGCCGAGGCCATGGTCGCCGTCGCCAATGTTCCGGTCGGCCTCGGTCAGCACGTCGACGCTGCCGATGATTGTATGGGAGATGGCCAGGATCATCTCCTTGAGCTGTGCGATCGTGAGGTCCTCCAGCATTGCCGACCTCATCTGCTGAAGAACGACGCCCGGCAGGGCGCGTCGTAGAGGCGCTTCAGTTCGTCATCGAGGGCGAAGATCGAAATCGAGAAGCCATGCATCTCCTGGCTGGTCGTGACTTCGCCGACAATGGTGTGGTGGACGTTGAGGCCCGCAGCCGCGAGCAGCTGGGCCGTCTTGCGGTAGACGATAAAAAGCTCGCCGCGCGTCGTCGCACCGAGACCATTGACGAGGATGCAGACATCCTTCGGCTGTAGTTCGGCGGCGTCCTGCAGCACGAGATTCAGCATATGCGTCACGGTATCGTCGGCGCTCATCATGTCGCCGCGCCGGACACCTTGCTCGCCGTGCATGCCGAGCCCGATCTCCATCTTGCCTTCGGGCAATATGAAGGTCGGCACATCCGAGCCAGGCACCGTGCCGCCAGCGCTCGCCACCGCGATCGATCGCGTATGGCGGGAGGCGCGCTCGGCGACTGCGGCGGCCGCCGCGAGATCGTAGCCCGCAGCCACCGCCGCCCCGGCGATCTTGCTGGTGAAGAATCCTCCGGCTATGCCGCGCCGATCCGTGCGACGCTCGAGCGGGGCTCCTGCGGCGTCATCGCAACTGCGGACCGAGCGCACCTCGATCCCTTCGTCGGCGAGATCGTCTGCCGCCAGATCGAAATTCAGCTTGTCGCCGGCATAGTTGGCATAGACGAAGAGAATGCCTTTGCCGCGATGAACCGCCTTGGCGGCTTCCACGATGCGATTGGGCGAGGGAGCGGCGAAGACATCCCCTTGGACGATGGCGTCCGCAAAGCCGTCGCCAATATATTCGAGCCACCCCGGCTCGTGCCCACTGCCGCCCCCCGTCACCACGGCGACGCGCCCGGGAATCTCCTTCCGGTAAATCGAGAGGGTGCCATCGATGCGCGCGAGGCCTTCCCCATATGCGCTCATGAAACCCTCGAGCGTCTCCACGGCGACATCCCTGGCCGTGTTTATGAATTTTCTCACGACTCTCCTCCCGAGAGGCCATCGAGCAACGGTCGACAGATGTTCAATAAGTCGACCGTATGATCAGCTTATTGAACATATGCCATTGCGAACTCCCCACTGTCAAGCGCAGGCAGTGACGGCGCTGCCGACGGCACAAGGGCCGCGCCGGTGCGAACCGGTATCCCGGGGACGTTGACAGTCGCCATATTTGTTCATAATTTCGTTTATATAGACGGCAATATGAACAAGGTGCAATATGAAAGCGATCTTTGCCCGCATGTTTGTCAGCCGGGACGCGGTTGATCTGGTGCTGAGAGCCTTGCCGGCTCTTGTAGAGGGAACACGGTCCGAACCTGGTAATCACACGTTCATGGCTCACCAGAGCAAGGACGATCCAACGATTTTCGGGTTCTATGAACAGTTCACGGACGAGGCCGCGCATGTCGCGCACAGCGACATGCCGCATGTGAGGGAGATCCTCGACATCCAGGCGAAGCACGGCGTCAGGAGCATTGAGGTGGTTGTCTGGGACCTCAAGGAACCGGCATCGAACTGAGGTCTCCGCCGATGCACAAATTCAGTTTTGCGGCGACCCGCGCGCTGCATGTCGAAGTCGGCGCCGCGAACCACCTGGCGCAGATTGCCGCCGATCGTGGACTCGGTGCCGGCCACGTCTTCTTCGTGACTGACCCCGGGATCATGCAACTGGGCCTTGCTGCCGGTGCAATCGAGAGTTTCGAGCGCGTCGGCGCTCGCGTGACGGTCTTCGACGCCGTCGAGGCCGATCCGCCGGCAGATGTCGTTCTCCGCGCCGTCGAGGACGCGCGGATCGCTGGCGCTTCGCTCGTGGTGGGCTTCGGCGGCGGCAGCGCGATGGATGTCGCCAAGCTCGTCGCCTATCTGGTCGGTTCGGGCGACACGCTCGATGCGATCTTCGGCGTCGGGCTTGCGAGAGGTCGCCGCCTGCCGCTGATCCTGGTGCCAACGACAGCCGGCACGGGGTCGGAAGCCACCATGGTCTCGGTCGTGACGGTCGGCACCAGCGAGAAGAAGGGGGTTGTCTCGGCATCCCTGCTTCCCGATCTCGGTGTGCTCGATGCCGAGCTGACGCTAGGGCTGCCACCGCACATCACCGCGGCGACCGGAATCGACGCCATGGTCCATGCCATCGAGGCCTATACCTCGCGGAGCCTGAACAACAACCCGCTTTCACGGATGATCGCCCGCGAGGCGCTCTCACTGCTGGGGAGCAACATCGAGCAGGCCGTCTTCAACGGGCGGGACCGGGCGGCGCGCGCCAATATGCTGTTGGGCGCGGCCATGGCCGGCATGGCCTTCTGCAACGCCCCTGTTGCGGCGGTCCACGCGCTCGCCTACCCGGTTGGAACGCTCTTCCATGTGCCGCACGGGCTTTCCAACGCGCTCGTTCTGCCGCATGTGATGCGGTTCAACGCATCGATGTGCGGCGCCGAATATGCCGAGCTCGCCGCACTCGTCTTTCCCGATTTGGCGGGCGTTTCCGACGGTGCCGAGCGCTGCGAGGCGTTCGTCCTCCGCCTTGCCGCGTTGAGCGCAAGGCTCGGGCTCCAACAGCGTCTGCGCGATGTCGGAATTGGCTCCGGCGACCTCGACAGGCTGGCCGCCGATGCGATGAACCAGACCCGCCTTCTGGTCAACAATCCACGGCGGGTCGGCCTCGCCGACGCCCGGGAGATCTACCAGCGGGCGTTCTGACCGGGAGCCGGTCGCCAGATGGCGGCACCAGCACCTGGTGGATCCGGAGATGGCAGGCTCTTCGGTCTCCCATTTTTCTATTGGTGCGCCCGGTATGGGCGCGCTCCTGCGGGTGAGAGTCCCACCATGAGCTGGTCATGGTGGGGGAAGCGAAGCGCAACTGCGGAAGGGCGACCGACCGTGGGGAGGAAGCGTGGAGAGTAAGCCGCGGGCCGATGGACAAGAACCGGACATGAGCGATGCCTCTCGGGGCGAGCGGGCCAAAGACCGCGAAGCTCCCGTGACCAAGGGGAGGCGGCGTAGATCCGGCGGTCGTGCGGCGAAGGAGTGCGTTCTTACCCGGGGAGATCTCGCCTTGGGGCTGAAAGGGCGACGGTGTCGAGCCGGAGCGAGACGTCAGCAGAGGTCGTAGTAGCCAGGCACTTGGCGAAGGACAGAGCGAAGAGTGATCGACCGGCATGATGATGCGGCAAGCCAGGGGTCAGATGCCCGCGCGAGCGGGACGGTCCGGGGCAGGGCACGGTAAAGCCGGGCCTCAGCCGGGCAGCGACGCCGCGAGCCGTCCGCGTCACGGATGGGGGCGGCACGGGGCTGCTGGAGGCAGCCCTGGCGCGCGAGAACCTGCAACGGACCTGGGCCCGGGTGAAGGCCAACAAGGGTGCGGCCGGGGTGGACGGGCTGTCGATCGTGCAGACCGCCGCCCGGCTGCGCACGGCCGAGCCAGCCCCCTCACAGGCGACCTTCGCCGCGCCTGAAACTGCGGGAGCGCCTCAGCGACGCCAACGCCCCAGACGAGCTGTGAAAGCCCCGACAAGAATGAGAAGCGTGCCCCAGATTGCAAGAGTCAGATAGGGGCTGATGTTCAGCTGATTGAGGGAAGACTGGATAACCTGGAGGATCGCAAGGGCGACCAGCATCCGGCCGACCCTGCCGGCGCCGCCGAACGGATTGACGCCGCCGAGGACCGCCGCGAGGATCGTGAGCAGCAGATAGCTCTCGCCATAAGCGGCGTTAGCGGAGTTGAACCGGCCCATCATCACAAGCCCGGCGAGGAAGGCGAGCACGCTCGATGCCATGTAGCACCGCGTCATCACCCACCTTGTGTTGACGCCGCTGTAGCGCGTGGCAGCCTCATTGGAACCGATCATATAAAGCGCGGCACCAAAGCTCGTCCGATTGAGCGCGAAGGCGAGGACTGCCGCAGCCGCCAGCAGCACCAAAAGCGACGCCGGCAGGAACCAGATCATTCCCTGTCCAACAAACAGGATGGGCTCCGGGAAACCCGACAGGACGCCGCCGCGGCTGAACCCGAGCGCCAGTCCCTTCAATAGGATCATCATGCCGAGCGTGGCGATGATCGACGAGATGTTGAGATAGGCGACGAGAACGCCGATCGTCAGACCGATCAACAGCGCGACCGCAAGACCCGCCGCGAGCGCCATCGCCACCACGGCATAGAGCTGGAGACCGTCCAGGCCAGACGGATAGGCGGTCAGAATCGCCGCCACCACCAGCGCGCAGGCATTCGCCGTCGCCACCACGGCAAGATTGAGGCCGCCCTTGAGCAGCGTGATCATCATGGCGAGGGACAGCAACCCGAATTCCGGTATCTGCACGGCCATCGCCCGCAGATTGGCGCCCGACAGGAAACGGTCGCCGACGGCAGCGCTCGCCGCAGCCAGCAGCACGACAAGCAGGAGCGAGAGGCCCCAGAACCCAGATGCCTGCGCCAGCATCCTTCTCGCATCCGGCGCCACCAGGAAAGCACGGCGCTCCTTCTGCATAGCGTCAGACATCGGCCGTCCTTCCTTTCATCCAGCGCATTTGCCGATCCTTCATGGCGGTGGCCGATGCAGCGATCAGTACGACGAGGCCGTTGAAGACCTCGACCCAGTAGGACGACACGCCGGCGAGCACGAGGCCGTTGTGCAGCATGGCGAGCAGCGCCACGCCGAGAAAGGCGCCGAGGACCGATCCGCGCCCGCCGGCGAGGCTCGCCCCGCCGAGAATGGCGGCGGCAAGGACATCGAGTTCCGTTCCCACCAGCGCGCTCGGCACGACGGTTTGCGCCAGCTGCGCCTGCGCAACGCCGGCGAGCGATGCTATGAAGCCCATATAGCCGAACACGAAGAAGCCGATCCCCGTCGCATTCAGCCCGATACGGCGCGCCGCCTCGACATTGCCGCCGACGGCACGGATCTGCTTGCCGAGATTCGACACATGCAGAACAAGGTAGGATGAGACGAAGGACACGACCACAAGGATGATCTGCAGATTGAAGCGATGCTTGAAGCCTTCGGAATCCGTCACGGAAAACAGTGCAATTCCGCCGTAGAACCAATCCGGAAGGATCGATATGTACTTCCCGCCGGAGAAGAACATCAGAAATCCGAAGAAGATGTTCAGCGTCGCCACCGTCGCGATGATGCTGCCGAGCCGGAGGCATTGCGTAAGAAAGGCATTCACGAAGCCGCAGCCTATGCCGACGGCGGCGACGCTGAGGAACAGCGCAGCCCAGTTGTTCCCTGTCGCCTTCAAGAAGGCAAAGGCCAGATATTGCGCCACCGACGCGGTAGCCGCGAAGGAGATATCGATATTGCCCGAGACGAGGACAACGACGAGGCCGGCGCACAGGATGGCGGCATAGGCATTCGAGGTGACGACATCCTCCAGGTTCCGCAGAGTCAGGAAGCTATCGGTGCCGAGCGAAAGAGCCGTGCCGAGGATCAGGATCACGGTGGCCAGCAGCGTCTCATGGCTCAAGAAGAGGGATCGCGCCCGATCACGCATGGGCAGCCTCCCTGACATCCTGCTCACTGCACGTGCCGGGCCGAAACTCGCCATCAAGCACCCCAGCCCGCATGACCAACAGACGATGCGTGTGGTAGTAGACTTCCGGAATCTCGTCGGAGATGAGGATCACAGCGACGCCGGACGCGGCCAGTTCCCTGATCACGGCATAGATCCCGTCCTTGGCATTGATGTCGACGCCGACCGTGGGGCTGTCGAGGATCAGTATCCGCGGTTTGCGGGCCATCCACTTCGCCAGCACGACCCGTTGCTGGTTGCCGCCCGACAGGGTGCCGACGGCGTTGCCGGGATCCTTTGTCTTGATGGCGAGATTGTTGATCCAGTCCTGCACGACGGATCTGCGCTGCCGGTGCCGCAGGACGCCGAGCGGACCGGCCAGACGATCGTAGAGCGTGACCAGGATGTTGGCGGCGATGGACTGGGCCATCACCAGGCCTAGGGACAGCCTGTCCTCGGGCACATAGGCGACGCCCCGCGCGATGGCATCGCGATTGGATCGAAAGACAACATCGGTGCCGCCAAGGCGGATGCGCCCCCGGTCGGGCGCGGTCATGCCGAAGAGCGTGTGAGCAAGCTCGGTCTTTCCGGCACCCATCGCTCCGGTGATGCCGAGGATCTCTCCCGCCCTCAGGCTGAAGCTGATGTTGCGGAACTCGCCGGCTCTCGTCAGGCCCTCGACCTCCAGCACGACGCCGCCGGGTCTTGATTCGGTGAGCGGCTCATAGGCGAAGTCCTTTCCCGTCATCAGCGCGCCAAGGCGGGTCGGCGTCAGGCCGGGCGCGTCGTAGGTCCCGATCTTGCGGCCATCGCGCAACACCGTGACGCGATCGGAAATGCTGAGCACCTCGTCGAGCTTGTGGCTGACGAAAATGACGCACAAACCCTTCGCCTTGAGGTCCGAGACGATGCCGAGCAGGGCCTCGATCTCCTTCGGATTCAACGAGGCGGTCGGCTCGTCCATGATGAGCAGCCGGGCATCCGAGCTCAGCGCCCGACATATCGCAACGATCTGGCGATGGCCGATCGCAAGGTCCTTGACCTCGCTCTCGAGATCCATCCGAGCGCCGATCTTCTCGAGGATCTGCTGCGCATTGTCGTGGATCGCGCGTCGACGTGCCGGGGCGAATGGCCTCCGGAACTGCTGGAACGAGATATTCTCCGCCACCGTCAGATTCGGGAACAGGGCCAGGTCCTGGTAGATTACTTGGATGCCATGTCGGGTGCTGAGAGACGGGGTTAGCGCGCCGTACTCCCGCCCTTCGACGGCAATGACGGCGCCTCTCTCGGGTCTGGTGACTCCGGAAATGATCTTGACGAGCGTCGACTTGCCCGAGCCGTTTTCCCCAGCCAGGCAATGGACCTCGCCCTTCTTCAACGTCAGGGCAACATCCGCCAGCGCCGTCACGCCGCCATAGCGTTTGGCGATCCCCGTCAGATCGGCGAAGACCGTCGGGTCGGCGCCGAAGGTCGGTGGATTCTGTTCGATTGTCACGCGTTCCATCCCGAGCTCTCCATCCGGCAGTCGGTGCCGCCGGACCGGCACCGACCGCGGTTTCGATCGTGGCCGCTCAGATTCCCTGATCGGCCAGTGCCTGAACGTTCGACTTGTCGAAGCGCATGATCTTGTCGAAGGTGATGGTGCCTTTTGCTTCGTCGACCACGGCTGCGCCGAGCTGGCCGATGGTCATGCCGTCGGCGATCTTGTTGCCCTTCAAGAGATCGCTGGCGACGGCGACCATCGCATAGCCGGAATCGATGGGGTTCCAGAGGAACCCTTCGTGGATGATTCCGGCGCTGATCAAGGCTTGGGCCTGGGAGGGGATGCAGGTTCCGACCACGAAGATCTTGCCGTCGGCACCCGCCTGCCGGATGGCATTGCCGGCGCCGATCGGACCGTTGGCGCCCTCGGCCAGCACCCCCTTGAGCCTCGGATAGGCCTTGATGGCGTCGAGCGTCGTCCTCTGCGACCCCTCGATCGAGTCGCCGCCTGGAAACCTGTCCGTCGCCAGGCGCATCTTCGGGTAATGTTCCTTCTGGTAGGCGATGGCGGCGTTCGCCCAGGCGTTGTGAAGCGGCGTCGTCAAGGTACCGACGAAGACAATGTAGTCGCCCTCTTCCCCCATGGCCTGCGCGAGACTTTTCATCTGCTCCTCGCCGAATTTGACCGACTGGATCAGGTCGATGTTCCAGTCCTTGCCTACCTGGTTCGGCCCCTCGAGGGTCACGATCTTGACGCCGGCCGCCTTCGCCTTCTGAAGGATCGGCGCGGCGACCTTTTCATCCAGGGGAACGAGCCCCAGGGCGTCGATGCCCTGCGCCAGGATATCCTCCAGCATCTTGGTCTGTTGGGCGACATCGACAGCTGCCGGTCCGGTCAACGTGGCATCGATGCCGAATTCCTCGGCTCCGTCCGCAACGCCTTTGGCCATCGCATCGGTCCAGGGGATGCCGATGATTTTCTGGACGATGACCATCCGGGGCTTCTGGGCCGTGCCCGCGGCGAGCCCGGCCGATTCCACGCACGCCACCGCGGCCATGCAGACAGCGGCCGACAGCACAAGTCTTGCCATTCGATTCATGCGAATTCCTCCCTTTGCAGTCTCTCGGACCGGTTTGTGCGGCATACTGTTCAATTGATCGGTATGATGAACGATCAGCCGGGCGCGATGCTTTCCTTTCGGACGTCTCTCAGCGGACAGCCTCCATGACGATGACCTTGATCTCGCCGTCGAGAGTCTCCAGCAGCGGCGGTACTATCCTGCGGATGTGCTCCGACGCGTTGTGGGCGTCGGCCGCCGCCTTGTCCTTGAAGACCTCGTAGGTGACATAGGTGAGCGGCCGATCCGAGACTTTGTGTAGGCGATAGTCGATGTTGCCGGGCTCGGCGCGCGTATCGATCACGACCTGCTTCATGATCGCCTCGAAGTCGCCGGCCTTGTCCGCCTTCACCGTGAAGGTGGCGATGTCGAAATAGCCCGCAGCGTCGATGTCGCTGGAAACACCGCCGGCGACGGCGGGCGTTCCCGCCGCGGCAAGAAGCGCCGCGGCAATTGCGTACGTTCTCATGCTTCCTCCACTGGTCTGCCGTTGTCGGGGCAAGGGATGCGGGCCGCGGCACTCCTGCCCGAGGTAGCGATCAGTCGGCCTCCCGCTCGATCCAATCCAGAACGCCGGCCTCTTTCGGGGCCCAGCCGAGAACCTGTCGGGCATAGCGCGACCTGACGCGGCTGTTGGAGCCCAGTGCGAAGACCGCATACTCGTAGCCCCACTCGGCGATGGCGTCTTCGATGGTCCAGTCCCGGGTTTCCGGCAGGCCATAGCGACGCGCGATCGCCGAGGTGATGTCGCGGAATTGCACCTCTCCGCTCTCCGCGAAGACGAACAGGCCAGCAGGGGCTCGCTCGATGGCGGCAATGTAGAGCTCGGCCATGTCCTTCACGTGAATGGTCGACCATCGATTGAGCCCGCGACCGACATGCCGCGGAATCCCGCTCCGCTTGGCCTGGTTGATCAGCGACGGGACCTGAATGCTGTCGCGGTGCGCGCCGAGGCCGTGACCGTAGATCATCGTGTTGCAGATGACGATGGTGCGGATCTGCCGGGTCGAAGCGGCGCGGACCATGTTGTCGATCTCCAGGCGCACCTGCTTCTGTTCGGTCGAGGCCACCGGATCGTCCTCGGTGTAAACCGAGTCCGAAGCCTCGCCGTCGGCCGTGTCGCTCACGACGCTCGAACCGCTGGTGTGGATCAGCGGCTTGCCTGTCCCCTCCAACGCCGACAGCATGGCCTCCAAGGCCGGCCTGTGGTCGCTGTCGGCGGCATTGATCACCACGTCGGCCGCACGACCCTCCTCGGCCAGCAAAGCCGTCTCCGACAGATTGCCCAGGACGGGAACGACGCCTGTGCACTCGACAGCGGCGATCTTGCCGGCGTCACGCACCAGGCCCCGCACCTCATGTCCACGGGCGGCGAGAAGGGACGACAGCGTCCCACCGATGTATCCGCTCGCGCCGGTTATGAAGAACTTCATAGGGATGCCCTCTCGGCAAGGAATGCGCAAGGAATGTTGGAGTCGGTCTCGCTCATCGCGGTCGGCCCGGGGAGCGCCCTGCGAACCGGCGCAACAGGACGCGGGGCAGCAGGCTGTCCCGCTCCAAATTGGAGACCATCACCGCGAGGAGCACGACCGCGCCGTTCGCCACATACTGCGCATAGGAATTGACGCCGATCAGGACCATGGCGTTGTTCAGCACGGCGATGAAGACGCCGCCGATCAGCGTGCCGAGCATCGTGCCCTTGCCCCCGAACAGGCTGGCGCCGCCGACGATCACCGCCGTGATCACGGCGAATTCGACGCCGAGCCCGTACCCGGCGTTGCCGGCATCCAGACGCGCCGACTGCAGCACGCCAGACACCGCCGCCAGAAAGCCTGTGATGCCGAATAGGGAGGTCCGGACGAGCTTGACCGGGATACCGGAGAGATGGGCGGCATCGGCATTGCCGCCGATCGCGTAGATGGAGCGGCCATAGGTTGTTCGCCGAGCGATGACCGCGAAGACGACGAAGAGGGCCAGGAAGAGCACGGCAGGCACGGGCAGGCCGAGGATGAAGCCCGACCCCAGCCAATGGAATGCCGGATCGAGGATCGGAATGGGAATGGCGTTTGTCAGCAGGTAGGCCGCGCCGCGGAGCGCCGAATAGAGCGCCAACGTCACGATGAAGGACGGCACATTCGCATACGCGCGGACGGCCCCGCCGGCGAGCCCGACGGCCGTTCCCGCCACGATGACCAGGACGACCGCCAGCGGGAGCGGAAGCCCCATGCGCATGGCGGTGACGCCGAGCAGCGAACTGGCAAAGGCGATCGCCGACCCGACGCTGATGTCGATCTCGCCGGCGACGATGACGAGCGTCATCCCCAACGCGATGATGCCGGTGAAGGCAAGTTGCCTCAGGATGTTGAGCAGGTTCGGGTACGTGGCGAAATACGGCGAAAGCAGCATGGACAGGACGACCAGCACCACAAGCGCCAGGAGCAACCCGCCATGAGCCTTGACGCCGCTGGCCGCGGAGGCGGCGAGGTTGCGCAGCGCGCTGCTTCGCTTCGTCTCACTGCGGCCGAGATGGACGGTGCTCACAGCGCAACCCCTTCCATGGCGAGACGCATCGTGTCTTCCGGGTCGGTGTCGCCGATCTTGCGCTCGGCAACCACTTTGCCCTGGGACAGAACGATCAGCCGATCGCACATGAAGAACAGCTCTTCGATTTCCGATGATGCCACCACGATGGTCATCCTCTCCGCGGCGAGCTCGCGCAGCAGCGCGTAGATCTGGTTCTTGGCCTCGATGTCGACGCCGCGCGTCGGCTCGTCCAGCAGCAGGATGGAAATCCCGGCGTTCAGCCATTTGCCGAGCACGACCTTTTGCTGGTTTCCGCCTGAAAGCGACGAGGCCGGTGACCGGAGGCTCTGCAGCTTGATCGAAAGCCGTCTGACAGCGTCGCCCGACAGCCGGTCTTCCGCATGGGGAGACACGAAGCCGAACCGTGAGATCCTGTCGTGGCTCGACAGGACCAGGTTTCCCGAGATCGACATGCCGGTGACGAGACCCTCGCGCTTGCGGTCTTCGGGGGCGAAGCCGACCCCGAGCGCGATCATGCCGCGTGGCGTCGCACCCGCCGCTGGGCGACCGGCGATCCGCACCTCGCCGGCCAGAACCGGATCGAGGCCGTATATGGCCCGCAACAGCTCGGTCCGCCCGGAGCCGAGGAGCCCGGCGAGCCCGAGAATCTCGCCGCGGCGCGCCTCGAAATGCACGTCCCGTAGCTTGGCCGTGGTCAATCCCGTGACCGAGAGGACGGCGTCACCGCCGCGATCGGCTGACGGTCGGGGCGCCGGCGGCGCCTCGAAGCCACCGGTCATCAGCCGGATCACGTCCTTGGTCGACAGCTCCCGGGTCGATCTCGTCGTCACGTGCCGACCGTCCTTGAGGATGGTGATGCTGTCCGCGACGCGGGGAATCTCGTCCATCCGGTGCGACACATAGACGATCGCAATCCCCTGCTCCGAAAGCCTGGCGACGATCTTCAGCAGCAGATCGACTTCCGAGGGCGGCAGCGAGCTTGTCGGCTCATCGAGGATCAGGACTCTCGGGTCGCCCGCGATCCCCCGAGCAATCTCCACCACCTGGCGGTGCGCGATCGACAGCCCGGAGGTCCGGGCTGTCGGAGCGATCGCAAGGCCGAGAAGCTGAAGCACCGCCTCGGCACGGCTGTTCAGCCGCCCGTGGTCGATGAAGCCCGCGCGCCCCGCCACCGCAGCCCACCGTCCGAGGAAGATGTTTTCGGCGACGGTCAACTCCGGGACGATGGTCAGTTCCTGGTAGACCGTCGAAATTCCGTGCAGGCGGGCATCCGCCGGGGACATCAGTCGAACAGATTGACCGGCGATCGCGATCTCGCCCGCGTCAGGTCGAGCCGCCCCCGCCAAGAGCCTGACGAGGGTCGACTTTCCCGCACCATTCTTGCCGAGCAGAGCGCGAACCTCTCCGCCGTGGAGCGTGAAGTCGACCCCGTCCAGTGCGACGACCGGACCGTACGACTTCCTGAGCGCCCGCGCCTCTAACACTGGCGGCTGATTCCATTCGGCGCCGCCGGTAGGCGATCGCGTGGT
Organism: Inquilinus sp. OTU3971; assembly: GCF_038440215.1. Lineage (NCBI taxonomy): Bacteria > Pseudomonadati > Pseudomonadota > Alphaproteobacteria > Rhodospirillales > Rhodospirillaceae > Inquilinus > Inquilinus sp. OTU3971. Next base: position 27,889 of record NZ_JASATH010000064.1, read on the forward strand.
TGTCGGCGTCACGATGTCCATTGCTGTGGAATCCTGCTCACGTCTTCCGGATCGGCCTGCCGTCCCGCCCGGGTGAAGCGCTGATGCGCTGCGAGAATGCCCCGGCTGCTACGCGGCCCATGGCGTTTCGCCGTCAATGGGCCTTGATGTAGTCCTCGACGGCCTTCGGATCGCTCTTGGAGTAGGTCGGCGAAGGCGTGAACTGATAGAAGTCCTTGTCACTGATCGTTACCCCTCTAGCGGCCCGCGCCGCGAACTCGACTCCGATACGGCCCATGCTGTAGGGGTCCTGGCCCGTGGTCCACACGACCGCGCTACCGGCATCGGCGATCAGGGCTGCCACCTGCGGATTCACGTCGATCGCAAAGACCGGCATCTTGCCGGCCAGACCGGCCTCGCCCACTGCTTGTCCGGCAGCGATCGCCGCTCCGTCGTTGAACGCCATGAAGAGGTCCGCGTCCGGATGCGCGGTCAGCATCGCATCGGCCAATGGCCGCGCCTTGTCCGTCTGGAACCCCTCCTGCGCGTCGAGCACCTCGACATCGAGCCCGGCAAGTGCCTCGTCGAATCCCTGGCGGCGCGCCTTGCAGACATCGAAGGTCTCGCAGGTCAGCAGGAGGAGCCTGGCCTTTCCGCCGAGCCTGGCGCGCACATAGTCGGCCACCTGCTTACCGGTCGTCGCACCTAGGCCGCGATTGTCGCTGGTGACGAAGGCCTTCACTAGGGCCTTGTCGTCAGGTGGGTTGACGCAAGTATCGTAGCAGACCACCGCGATATTGGCCTCCTTCGCCCGGCGCAACGCGGCCATTGATCCGGTCGGCGACTGCACTGAGACCAAGATCGCGTCGACATGGCGAGTGATGAAGATGTCGATCAGCTTCGCTTCGGTGGCGACGTCGCCATCGCCGTTCTCGACCAGCAATTCCAGATTGTCCTGCTTGGCCGCCTCCTCATAGCCCTTCCGGGCCTCTGTGAAGAACTCGCCACTGAACAGCTCGATGATGCCGATGGTGAGCGTCCTGCCTTCCGCCGCGCGTGCCGGCGCATCGACAGCGGACAATGGAGCGAGCACTGCGGCGCAACACAACGCCTTCGTCCACCAGGTCCTGATCATCTCTCTCTCCTCCCCGTCATCCAAGCTGAAGCATCAATTATGTTCTTTATGTCGTTCTATTAGACGATATGATGAACATCTGCAAGCCCAATCCGAGCCGAGCCTTGCCCCTGTGCCATCATCGCGGTGGCACGCGGACGCTGCCGCCGGCAGGCTGTCGCCGGCGCAGAAACGGGGAAACGATTGGCTGCAAGAAGTCGGCGGCTTGCGGACGTCGCCTTCAGATTCGGGAGAGAGGCCCGTTAACAGGCGATCAGGTCACTTCCGGACGTCGGACGACAGCCGGATAGTTTGGCGGACAATCCGGCGCGCCATATCGCCGAGCAGCTCGATCTCGGCTTCGGCGCTGCCCGTTTCGTCGATCGTTGCCACTGTGACGGCAGCGACCGGCTTGTCGACACCCGGCAGGAACAAGGGGGCACTGACCCCGCGCATCCCCACCGCAGTCTGCTGAAAATCGACGAAATAGCCACGCTCCTTTTGGCGGGCAATCCGTTCGAACAACTCTTCTGCCGCCGGAACTTCGCCGGGCACGCCCATGGCCGTCGCCGATGGCGCCGATAAGAGGCCGGACAGTTCCCCGATGGAGTGCTCGGACAGCAGCGCATGGCCGGACGCCGTCGTCCACGCCGGCAGATAGAGGCCGACGGTCGCGGTGATGGGCAGCACGATCCGCCCGTGGTGGACGGCGGTGACCGCGATGTCTGAGCCGTCGAGGGTCGCCATGACAACGGTGCGATGGCTTGGCTGGTCGACCGCCTGGATCGCGCGATCGAATGTCTCGAGCAATGGAAATCCGAGGAACAGCCCGCGCGAGATCCGCACCATGCTCCCGCCGAGCGCGAAGCGGAAATCCTGATCCCGGCGCAGGTGGTCAAGCTCGACAAGCGTCTGGCAAATATCCACGACGGTGCTCTTCGGCAGCTCCAGCTGGCGCGCGAGGTCTCCTGCCGTCATCGGTCCCGTTGCGCGCGCGATTTCGGCCAGGACGCCGCAGGCCTTCAGCACCGCGGGCGCCATCGGCGTCTGGCCGCCCTTGGCCTTTCTCGTCCGAGCCGGCACAGCGCTCTTTGTCATGTGTCGCTATCTCCAAGGTCTATAAGACTTGGCGTTGCTTTCGGTGATCAGGACCGGAGGCAGCTTATGGAACCAGTTGCCGAGCGACCCATGCGAGAAGAGGCGCTCGGCCAGTTCGACCGCGAGGGCGCCGATGCTTGCGGGACTCTGCGCCGCCGTTGCGACGATGTATTTGCGGTCCTCGATCATCTTCGCCACGGCCGCCGACCCGTCGACGCTGGCGATGGGGATGGTGAGCCCTGCGTCCCGCAGCGCGGCAGCGACACCAATCGCCGTCGGATCGTTGATGGCGAATATCCCGTCCAGCTTGCGATTTCGGGCGAGCAGAGCCTTGGCCGCCTCGTAGCCACCGGTCTCGGTCTGGTTCGCATCGACACGATCCACCACCCTCAGCGTCTCGGCTTCGCGTATGGCGCTCAGAAAGCCGATGACGCGGTCCGAGACCGCGGTGACCGGGTTGCCGCCGACGATCGCGAGCCTGCCGCCCTCCGGGACGGTCTCGCTGAAGAACCGGCCGATCAGCTGGCCGGCCAGCACATTGTCCGTCGTGACCGACGCGTCGCAATCGGCGACGCCTGTGTTGACCGCAATGACATGGATCCCCTTTTGCCGGAGCTCGTGAATGCCGGGCAGGACTCCGTTCGAATCGACCGCATCGACGATGACGGCATCCACTCCCGCTTCGCCGAGTTCCCTGAGTTGCGCAATCTGCTTCGCCAGCGATTGTTCCGCGTTGAAGGCGACGGTGCGGATGTTGCGGGCGGCGGCGGCTTCGACGATCGCCTGCTCCTCGACGACGAAGAACGGGTTGCAGGGATCCTGCGTTGCGACGCCGATGCGCGTCAGTCTGCGCGGGCCGGAGAGTTGGGCGCGAGCGAACTCGGCGACTCGGAGGCCGAGCCTGTAGTTGCCATCCTCATCGCGCCTGAGCAGGCGCTCGGAGACCAGCGCCGCGCATATGTTCAGAAGGCTCGACTTCGGAGCATCGAGCGCCCGCGCAAGCTCGGACAGGCTCTGTCCCGTCCGCGCCGATGCCACCTGTTCCAGGAGACGGACCGCGCGCGTGACGGCGGGGACGCGATCGAGCTCGGCCGCGGCCTCCTCATGTTCCGTCATCGCGATCCTGCCTCTTCCGCTGACCATGGGTCGATGAAGCGAACGATATATTGAACGACGGTGATTCAGCAAAGCCTGTGCGGCGCGAACCAAAGACATTGTGTTCAAAACCCTGTTCTGTTAGTCGATATATAGAACATTTTGGTCGCACACACCTGCCGGATGATGCGGCGGACAAGGTCCTGGAGGTGCTCAATGCGTGTCTTTGTGACTGGGGCAACCGGCTATATCGGGCATGCGGTCGCAGCCGGCTTCGTGCGAAGCGGCCATACCGTGCACGGCTTGGTGAGGAGCGAAGCCGGGCGAGAGACACTGCTCGCGGCAGGTGCGCAGCCCATCATGGGCACGCTCGATGACGCAGACCTCCTGCGGGACGAGGCGCGGGCCGCGGACATCGTGGTCCAGGCCGCCGATGCCGATCACCCTCGCTCCATCAGCGCGCTGCTCGACGGGGTGCGCGGCCGCAAGGCGGTCTTCATGCACACCAGCGGCACGGGCATCTATGCCGATGCGGCCGATGGCGAGCCGTCCAGCAGCGTCAACGACGAAACCGTCGTGCCCGACCTGACCGATCACAAGATCGGGCGATGGAACAGCGAAAGGGCCGTGCTCGAGGCTGCGCAGGGCGACACGCGGACGATTGTCATCCGCCCTTCCATGGCCTATGGCGGCGGCCGTTCGATCCAGATCCCGCTGATCATCGACATTTCCAAGGCAACTGGTGCCGGACGCTATCTGGGGCGGGGCGAGAATCGTTGGTCCAACGTCCATATCGACGACCTCGCCGATCTCTATCTGCTCGCAGCCGAAAAAGCGCCGTCGGGATCCCTCTACAATGTCGCTTCGGGCGAGGAGGGCATCCGGACGATCGCCCAGTCTGTATCGCGCATGCTTGGATTTGGGGGGCGGACGCAAAGCATGACCGTCGCCGAAGGCGTCGCCTTTCGCGGCTTTGATTTTTGGTGGATCGACCTTGCGTCCAACAGCAGGGTGATCTCCACCAAGGCCCGAAACGAGCTCGGCTGGGCACCCTCTCGACCCGGCATCCTGCACGATATCGAGTTCGGCTCCTATGCCGACCTCCATCGCCCCGCCGCCGTGGCGGAAGGGGCATAGCAGATCGCGTCAAGGCTGCTGGGCGGGTCGCGGCTCCGGGGGAGGGGAACGGCGCGGTTCAGGCGCGGGGCTTGATGCGCCGGCTGGGGCGTGCCGCGCGACGGGACCCCGATCCATTCCTCCTGCGGCAGCCCGGCGTGCGGCCGGAGGGGAGGAGGAGCCGGACGAGGCGACGGGCTCATCGCCGGTTCCCTGGGGGCGGAGGGGCGGTCCGCCTCCGCGACGAGACGCTGATGGGCTTCGAGAGCGAGGCGGATGCTGGTCGACCTCAAGAAAGACCAGGCCCGCTTCGGCCCGCCGTTTGCACGGGGACGAAACCCGCTTGATCGAGCTCGGCCGTCTCCCGGCACTGGCCCGGCGACGGCGTGGCGCCTCGAGACCCTCGCCTTCCTCGGTCTCATCCACGACTGCGGATGGACCGGGGATGGCCGGTTCACCGTCAGGCACGAGACGCAGGACAGGCGTGGCGGTTCGGTTCGTGCCGCAATACCCACGAAGCTGGCGGTGAACGTGCTGCTCGCCGCTCAGGTGACCGCGCTCGCGGAGTTCGAACGGGCATTCAAGAGGCTGGGCGAGCCTGCGCGACGGATCGTCGAAAATGCGCTCGAGACGCCCGTCTGTAGTCCCGCCATGCGGTTCGCGGCGAATTCGATTGCGCAAGGGGCCTATCGGCCGGCGCTTTTCCCGATGGGACCGATGGCGCAGGATTTGAGCTATGTGCAACAGGCCCTTGGCGGCGAGGAAAGCGCGCCCTTCTTGAACGTGATGGCCGCCATCTTCGCGACGGTCGAACGGCGCGGCGTCGGACAAGACCAGATGACTGCCATCGCGATGCTCGACGATTGGTCTTGGCCCGGCTGAAGGCCCGGACACCGCCCCGCCAAGGACGCTGGCGGCAGAACTCACGCTCGAGCCGGTGACGGCGAGGATCTCCTGGCATCTCTGAGGCCCCCTTTGCAAGGGAGCCTCGTGCGGGACGCCGACGGAGGATATGGGCCCGGTCCCAGGCCGGTGGAACTTGCCTGCCGCTTCTTCGAGAGCTTGCGCTTCTCGTCTCAAGACGTCTCCGCTTCGCGTCTCAAGGTGTCTTCGAAGGCCTACGCCGCGGTCGCCGAGGCGGAGGCAGAGTGACGATATCGGTGCCGGACGGGCCCGACATCGTGATCGTGACGACGCGGAAGGGACGCACGGTGCCGCCCGTGACGCCGAATGTCGGGCTGCGACTCCCGCTCTGGAGCACAAGGTGGTGGACGAGCGTTTCTCGGTGGACGCTTTATGGCGGACACCCCCGGCGAGAGGTTCCGTCGCTGCCGCCGGCGTGGCCGACTCGATGCCGGGGGGCAGCCGACTTCCATGCGAGCCTGCTGCGCGAGGCTCAGGATGTTTACGTCCGCGACGAACGCAGACGGCCCTGGGCATGATGGGCGTCGCCCACCCTCTGGTGCGCCCTTTGCGGGGCAGCCGGTCGCTCACGGTCGCGATCCCCGTCAGGGCCGACAGGCTGGAGGTTTGCGGGCGCGGGCGACTCCGACGCGCGGCCCTCGTGATCGCACGCGACTGCGTGCATTCGGCATCGAGCCGGCCCGAGGTCGCCGGTTGATGCCTCGGAGCCTCTCCGGGACGGGCGCCGCTGGACCGGCGGTGCGCGCCGCGCCCATCCCCCCGTGTGGGAAACACGCTATTGGCGAGCGCCTGCGTCGATGAAATCGCGGATGAGGGGGACCACGACGTCTGGGCGCTCCTCCATCAGCCAGTGCCCGGTGTCCGGGAGGACGACCCCGCGGACGTCGCTGGCGACGGCGCGCATGAAGGCGGCCGGATACGAGCCGAACGCTGCCTCGCCGCCGATCGCGAGGACCGGCACGGTCAGCTGTTCTCGGCCGAGGATCTGGTTGTCCCGGGCGTCTTGGGCGAAGGCGGCGAACTGGGCGAAGCCGGCGCGCATCGCTCCCGGCGTCGCATACTGGCTTGCGAAATGGTCCCGGGTTTCGTCGTCGATCCGGGACGGGTCGGCTGCGAACCGCCAGAAGTGATCGAAGTAGATGCGCTCCCGGCCCGCGACCAGGCGCTCGGCGTCGGGGCCGCCGAAATACCAGTGCCAGAGCGCGGGCATGGTTGCGACCTCCGTCCACGGCCCGACGCCCGGAATCGGCGCCTCCATGAACACCAGCCGCGTCACCTTGCCGGGGTACTGCGCGGCGTAGGCGTAGGCGACGATCCCGCCTAGGTCGTGACCGACAATCGCGACCTCGTCAAAGCCCAGATCCGTCACGACGGAGTGGATGTCCTGCGCCTCGGTCTTCTTGTCGTACCCACCGCCCGGTCGGGAGGATCGGCCGAGACCGCGAAGATCGGGCACGATGACGGTGTGGCTCGAGGCCAGTTCCTTCGCGAGCGGACCCCACATGTCGCCGCTCTCCACATAGCCATGGAGCAGCACGACCGGGCTTCCCGATCCACCCACCTGCACGAAGATGGAAGCGCCTCCGACGTCGACCAGCCTCGACTGGAAGGTCGAGGGAAGGGAAGGCGGCGCCGCAAGGACTTGGGAGACCCAGAAGACCGCCGCAGCGAGAACGAGGCCGCGCACCATTGCCATCCCTCCTTGCACAGATGCTCTGGAAGGATGGTGAAGCGCATGACGGAGCGCGAGTGTCATGCTTGACAAAGTGTATGCCGGAACCGCCATGCCGATCAGGCTCAGTCGCCCGGGGGGAGCGGGCGAACCCCGTCGCGAACCGGTGGGCCGGCGGCTCCGCCCGGATCCGCATCCGCCGGCGGCGGGGACGCCGGTTGTGATCGCCCTTCCGGGAGGCCGGCCCGACCTGCCGGCGCGTCTGCATCGGCATGGTCCAGCTTCTGCCGACGGCCGTGGGGCGGGAGCACAGAGCGTGTCGAGCGAGCAGGCTGGCGCAGGACGATGGAAGACACCGGTCCGGGTTGCCGGGCCGGAGCCTCCGCCCGGTCTTCGAGTGGTTGTGAGATGCCAGCTCGACCGCGGGCCGGAGATCGAAGTGATCCGGCGTGTCCCCACGCGTCAGGCGTCTGGGTAATCATCGAGATCCAAGACTTCGACATGATTGGTCACCATATTTGAATTTAATTTTATTCATTTGCTGATGCGGAATTGCCGGACCTAGCGTGACCTTGCCGTTGGTGGCCACTGAGCAGGGCACTCTGTCCCCCCATGCGGAGCGCCCTGCTCCTTTTTGGCCGCCTGCCGAACACTTGATCCATCGGGCTGTCTGACCCGGAAATTGTACGAGGGGACGATGCGCCGCATTCCCGAACCCTTCCGAATCAAGATGGTGGAGCCGATCCGGACGTCGACTGTCCAGCACCGTCGGGCCGCGTTGCGGGAAGCCGGCAACAACCCCTTTCTGCTGCGGAGCGACGACATCTATATCGACCTGCTGAGCGACTCCGGGACCGGCGCGATGAGCGATCGGCAATGGGCCGCCATCATGCTGGGCGACGAATCCTATGCGGGCAGCAGGAGCTACCACCATCTGGCCGAGTCGGTTCACAGCCTCTTCGGATACTCCCATTTTGTTCCGACCCATCAGGGGAGGGCAGCCGAGAACATCCTGTTTTCCGCGCTCGCACAGAGAATGCGCGCTCGAGGCGAAAGCGGTCGTCCGATATTTCTTTCGAACTACCACTTCGATACGACCGCTGCCCACGTGGAGTTGAACGGCTGCCGGCCGGTGAATGTCGTGACCGATGCCGCTTTCGATACAGGTTCGGACCACGCGTGGAAGGGGAATTTCGACATCGGTCGCCTCGAAGAGGAAATCGTCGGGAACGGGGCTGAGAACATTGCCGCCATCGTCGTCACGATCACGTGCAACAGCGTGGGCGGGCAGCCGGTCTCCATGGAAAACATGAGGGCCGTATACGAGATAGCCCGACGCTACGGCATCACGGTTGTGATCGACGCCGCCCGCTTCGCGGAGAATGCGTGGTTCATCAAGCATCGCGAGGAGGGCTTCTCGGAGAAGTCCGTCGCCGACATCGTGAAGGAGATGTTCCAGTACGGCGACGTGATGACCCTGTCCGCCAAGAAGAACGGCTTGGTCAATATCGGCGGCCTCTGCTGCTTTCGAGAGGACACACCGCTCTACCAGGACGTTCGAATCCGGTGCGTGGCGTTCGAGGGCTTCATCACCTATGGCGGCCTCGCGGGGCGGGATCTGGCGGCTCTGGCGATCGGGCTGCATGAGGGCGTCGACGAGGCTTTCCTGACCTATCACATCGCCCAGGTCGGCTATCTCGGCGAGCGTCTCGTGCGGGCCGGCGTGCCGATCCAAAGGCCGATCGGCGGACACGCCGTCTTCGTCGACGCCAAGGCGCTGGCGCCTCATATCCCCGCAGCAAGCTTCCCGGCACAGGCGGTGACGAACGCCCTTTATCTGGAGGGAGGGATCCGGGCGGTCGAGATCGGTTCGCTGATGATGGGGCGCGATCCCGCGACCGGCCGCCAGAAGCCCTCGCCTTTGGAACTCGTGCGGCTTGCAATCCCGCGCCGGGTCTACAGCAATGATCAGCTGGACTATGTCGCGGATTGCCTGATCGCCGTCGCCGGGCGCGCGGATGAGCTCAAAGGATTGAGCTTCTCGTACGAGCCCCCGGTGCTGCGTCACTTCCTCGCCCGGTTCGACGAGGTTTTCTGATTGGGGATGAGGCGAGCGCCGGCGGTGGTGCGGTGCGCTCGCTCGGGCTCGCCGAGAATGGGAATGCTGTAAGGATTGGACTTGGGCGTCTGTACGAATGTCACCCCGGACCGGGATCCCGCCTTGCAGCGCTCGCCGAGGGCCGATTGCACCGAGATCTCTTCGAGGACTGTGATTGCGGCGCCCACGCGGAGCGCTCAGGCCCAGCCGAGGCGACGCGGTGAAATGATCTTGGTGTGGAAGCTCGACCGCTTCGGCTGGCTCGCTGCCGCATCTGATCGAGACGGTTGCAGCGTGCTCGGCAAGCGCGGCATCGCGTCTCGGTCACTGATCGATGGCATCGACATGGCTGTCCCGAACGGGCGTCTGACGCTTCAATTGTCCTGAGCGTTTGCTGAATTCAAGCGAGATCTGATCCGCGAGCGCGGGCGCCCGCCGGATCAGCCCGCTGCCGCGCGGGGCTGCAAAGGCGGCGACGCAGGCGGTCGACCCAGAAGATTTGGTCCGTCGGGGGTGTTGGCGGCGACGGGGAGGCATCTAG
>NZ_JASATH010000065.1:0-37117 GCF_038440215.1 Inquilinus sp. OTU3971
GCGTGTCGTGGTCGACCAGGTCTTCGTAGCCCAGCGCCAAGCCGAACACCCGCTGCCCGACCAAGGTGCGGACCTGATGCTCGATCAGATCCGCGGCACGAGCATCCCGGAAGCACAGAGCGAACCGATCGACCAGCCGGATCGCCCGATCAGTCGCGCCGAGCAGCAAGCCGCCCGCATCCGACGTGATCGCCCCGCCATCGAACGAGGCCACCACCGCGCGCCCTTCGACAGGTGCAAATCCAAACCGATCCGAGTTACACTCTGTCGGCATCGGGGAGCTCCTTTGATCCAAGATAAGTCGTTCTCGCAAAACAACTTTCTCAGATCCAAAGCCCCGATGCACCCTCTCTCTGTGAGAATTCCGGGCTAGGGCGGCCGGATGAGGTCGATCACCTATGCCCGCCACCGCTTTCCCTCGATTGTCATCCAGCACGCAGTCTGGCTCTACGTCCGATTTGGTCTGAGCTATCGCGACGTCGAGGACCTGTTGGCCGAGCGGGGCTCGATGTCTCCTCTGAGACGGTCCGGCAATGGGTCGCCAAATTCGGCCCGGCCTTCGCGGCCCGGCTTCGCCGCCGCCGGTGCCGCGCCAGCCGGCGCTGGCATTTGGACGAGATGTTCGTCCGGATCGGCGGCAGGCGGATGTATCTGTGGCGTGCGGTCGACGATGAGGGTGAGGTGCTGGACCTCCTCATCCAGCCGCGGCGCGACCAGAAGGCGGCCCGCAAGCTGGTGCGCAAGCTGCTGAAGCGGCATGGCTTTGCGCCGAACGAGGTCGTGACGGACAAGCTCCCATCCTACGCGGCCGCGTTCAGGGACGTGGGTCTCCTGGACCGGCATCGAACCGGATGGCGGCTGAACAATCGGGCGGAGAATTCGCATCTGCCGGTCCGGAGACGAGAGCGGGCAGCGATGGGATTCCGATCGCCGGGATCGGCGCCGCGGTTCCTGTCTGTCCATGCTGACGTCTACAATCACTTCAACCTGCAGCGCCATCTGATCTCCCGCCGCACGCTTCGAGCGTTTCGCGACACCGCCTTCGCAGGCTGGCGTGACGCCGTGCAGGCCGGCTGAGAGTCAGGCGGATCGGGGCTTTCGTGCCCTAACGGCTTAAGTTGACAGTGCCTCCGGAACTGCCCCCCGTATTGCCTCATGGCGGAAGGTTACCGAACGCGCCGATGTCGGGATATGCAACCTCGCTTGCCGCCGCCGACTTCCCGTGCCGGTACCTCAAACGGCTTAAATTGCCGTTCATCTCAATAGTCAGCTTAAATGCGCCGCTCGGATCCGGTACCTTCGATATGAGCGAGGATCAGGACCCTGAGGCCTCATGCTAGATGCTGTGCGGCCGAAAGAAAAACAACAAATACGAATCATTCTCACGAATGGACGCTTCGGTCGAGCATATCAACAAAGCAATGAGGTAATAACGTGGGAATTGTGCGCCGAGCATTCTTTATGGCGGCTCTGGAACAATACTCTCAGGTATTAGTTAGTTTATTGATGACGGCAATTTTGTCTCGATTATTAACAATCGAAGAAATAGGAATTGCGGTAATTGCTCTTGGCATAGGAGCTATCGCATTCAATTTTAGAGAATTTGTGACTTCAGAATATCTTATTCAGAAAGAATATATATCAAAGAAAGATATTAGATCAGCGTTTACTCTTGTATTTTGGGTATCTATATTAATTTCTCTATCTATTTCAACATTAGCGCCGCTAATTGCGGAGTTGTATGCCAAATCCAATTTGGAAACTTTCATCTATATTTTGGCAATCTCCGGAATCATAGATGCGTCGGTGAGCACCATCGCAGCCCTGCTGCGCCGTGATATGGAGTTCGGAACGCTCACGCGCATCAATGCTCTCGGCAGCATCACCTATGCCGTTGTGACGGTGCTCCTGGCATGGCTCGACTTCGGCCATATGAGCTTCGCTTGGGGAGCCCTCGCCTCGGCATTGGTCAGAATGGTACTCGGCTTTCATGCCAGACCGATTTTCTGGATGTACTACCCCTGTCTGTCAGGCTGGCGCGCGTTCTTCGTATTTGGTGGGTACAAAGGTGCGTCCACCGTCCTTGACCGCACCTATGAGGCACTGCCGCAGCTTGTGCTCGGTCGCTTTATGCCCCTCACCGCCGTCGGCCTCTTCAATCGCGCCAATCTGGTCTGTGGGCTTCCGGACAAGTTCTTGCTCTCGGCCATCTTCTCGGTGGCCTTTCCCGCCTTCGCCGCTGAGGTCAGGGCGCAGCGAAGCGTGAAAGAGGCCTATCTGACGATCATCAGTTACATCACGGCCCTCTATTGGCCAGCGCTCATCGTTCTTGCAATCCTGGCATATCCGGTCGTTCACGTCGCGCTCGGGCAAGCTTGGGATGAGGCCGTTCCGCTCGTGCAGATCCTTTCAATCGCCGCCATGTTCTGGTTTCCCAACATCCTGACGTTTCCGGTGTTGGTGGCGCTCGGTGCCAACAGGAAGGCGTTCGAGGCGAATTTCATCGGGCGTGGGCTTTCGACGATCGTGATCTGTACTGCGAGCTTCTTCGGATTGTATGTCCTGGCTCTAAGCCAGTTCATTGTATTGCCGTTTCAGATGATCATCTCGCTCATATATGTACGTCGGCACGTGCCATTCACCTGGCAAGAGCTTTCTGCGATCCTCTTCAAGAGCGGCCTCGTGACCCTGGGGGCTGTTCCAGGACCGCTTGCGGTACTCGCCGCCCATGGCTTCCAGTTCGATTTGTCGATCGCATGGGCCATGGTTGCGAGTATGCTTTCCGCGATTGGGTGGCTGGCAGCTTTGGCCCTAACCAAACACCCACTCCTCGAAGAGCTAATCAAGGTTGCTGGGTTCTTCGTGCTGCGGATCCTGCGAAGCAAGCGCGGAGCCTTGTCTGAGTAGCATCTCGGAAAAGTATCGACTTTTCGAAGGCATCTTCCATGAAATCAATCGATATCATCATACCGAATTACAATTATGCCTGCTATCTGCGCCATTGCGTCAGCAGCGTTCTCAGTCAGAGTAGCATCAGGATGCGTGTTCTTATCATCGACAACGCCTCCTCGGACGGAAGTCAACAGGTCGCCAGAGATCTGGCGGCATTGGACTCTCGCGTTGAGTTGTTGCTTAGAGAAAAAAATTTGGGACCGCATAAGTCATTCAATGACGGAATCGATTGGGCGCAGTCAGATTACTTTATCATACTTTGTTCGGACGATTATCTGGCTCCTGGAGCCCTGGAATATGCCGTGGATCTCATGGAAGCCCATCCGGAGGTTCATCTGACCTATGGGGCATCGCGCTTCCTCGGAACGGAAGAGGTGCTTGAAAGCAGATGTTCTCTGGAGTGTCCGCGATGGACGATCAAGGATGGCCCCACATTCCTGCGGGACATCTGCCGAATCGGCCGCAATATTATCAGCGGCCCGACCGCTATCGTCCGGACCTCTGTTCAGAAGCAGGTGGGGCATTACAACCCGAAACTGATCCACACGGACGATCTCGAGATGTGGCTGCGCTTTGCGCTCCAGGGATCGATTGCGACAACCGACGCCGTGCAGGCAGTCGCGCGGGTTCATCCGTCCAACCAGTCGGCAACCGTCGGGGATCTCTGCCAATGGAGCATGGAGTTCGAAGCTGCCTACCGTTCATTTTTCAACGGCGCCGGTGCAGATCTGGACAATGCGGAGGACTTGTTGCGGCTTGCCCGGCGCGCGCTAAGCGACCGGGCCTACTGGTCAGCCATTTCGCTGCTATGCCGCGGCGAGCGCGGCTGGCGAGATCTGCTGGTGCACGCGGTGCGTCTGCGTCCCGCCGCAGCGCTCGTCCCGCCTGTCAGCTATCTTGTGCATCGACCGGATGCGTCATCTCTCATCAAAGCGAGCCTTTCGGCGCTGACAAGACGTATTGCGAAGACGGCATAGTATTTTGATCAGCGTCGCTTTTTATGGGCGAGTGGTCCGATAACGCGGTCGAGCAGAAGCTCTTCCTGTTCAAAAAGCTCCTTCCGAAACGAGCGATTTGAATGCAGGATCTGCAGCTGCACCGCGTCGATGTCGCCCAGAATCTGTTCCGTCTGATGTTTAAGTATCTCAACATCGAATGTCTCGATGTGATTGCAGTAACGAGATTGGTCAAATTGCGCTAGAAGATAATCGTTCTTCTGATTGTATCCCAAAGAAATAGTCGGGCGACCGAGTTTCAGTGCGCACACCACGTTGTGGTAGCGCGAGACGATAACAATGTCGGTCTGTCCGATCTCATCCATCAGTTCTTGCAGCGAATGTCCGCGACCGACCGTGATGTGGTCTGAGGCAGAGGTCGGGCCCGACACTGCGATTCTCGCAAGCACATCTTCGACTGCCTTCCAGTCTCTCAGGTCGCCCGTTAGCAAACGGACGTCGTGGCCTTCTTCGATCAACCAACAGATGAAGGAGCTCAGTTTACCAATATAGGTCTGGTAGATGGTCTCGCCACTGGAATTTACTTTCGACCATCCATGGTAATCCATTATGCCGACGCCGACCGTCAGGCGCGTCGAATCCCTCGCAGGGACTGAAGCCGGCGCGGCAAGCCGAAACGCGATGTCGGGATAGCGCGGATCGCGACTGACATCGAGCCCCACGCTCTTCATGTACTCGCGCGAGAAATCGTCGCGAAAGGATCGGTAGTGGGCCATACGCGCAGCGGACGTAAGGAACCATCGGCTCAACGTATGCTTGATGGGACCCGCACCTATGCTGACAAATGCAATGCGCGTGTTGCGCAACCGTGCCGCCAGGCACCATCTAAAAACCACGAAGGGCCAGCCGAATGCCGCTTCCTGAAAATCGTCCAGAATACCGGTGCCCGGAATGATCAGCAGGTCCGCCCCTCGCAATCCGGTCAACACACTTAGAAGACTTGCCGTCCTGCGAGGAATATCGGCGAGGCCCCTGTTGATACGATTGAACCATCGCCCTTTTGCGACGAAGCCGCCGATGTTGATCGCCGCTACGTTGTATTTTTCGGCGACGGCATTTGGGTTGGAGCAGACGCATAGAAGTTCGGCGTCCGGCCTGCGTGCACGCAGAAAATCCAGCATCGCCTCGAGCGATCCATCATTGCCGGTATTCCCGCTGCCAAACTGGCCTAGTAGACAAATCTTCATTCAGGCCTCATATTTGATTCTTCGTTCAGGAGGTCAATTTTATTATTTCTTAGAGACGCAATTATTCTTGATGAAGATCTGCCTTTAGGCGTCAACGTTTGGGGATTGTTATTCATCTGATTCTGTCGCTCGGCAGCGAAGAACAACACATGGCTAATGGAGTGTCGACAGCACCCGAATGACTGCGGTGCTCCACCAAAAGGCTGCGCCATCCATCCTGCACGGTATATTCTGTTCTGCGGCCTTGTCGCACTAAGTGTGTGCGATGGAATTCGGTCGGGATCGAGATTCATGAAGCTCGCTTACTTTGTGCATCCCCATATTGGCGGCACCTATTCGGTGTTCAAGCAATTGCGCGAAGGACTTGCGGCTTACGGAATCGAGGTGCGCTGGGTTTCAATGAGGCAAAACAAAGCATTGACCGACCCTGAGTGGTTCCCGGAATTTGCACTAGGAACCGCTGTGAAAACTGATGGCCTGCAGGCAGAACGGGATCAGGCGAAAGCGCTGGCCGTCGCGGTGGAGTCTGGTGGGTATGATGGCGTGTTCATCAATGTCCTCGGCGACCGGATACAAACCAATATAGCCCGCTATCTGCCCGAGAGAATCGTTCGCATCATGATCGTCCACAACATCACAGCCGGGACCTATGCCGCAGCGTCCTCCGTCAGGGATCACGTTCATGCGGCGGTTGGCGTCTCGGAACGCATTCGCAGCGACCTTGTCGAGACGCTGGGGTTCACAAAGGATCGAACCTTTGCCATTCCGCACGCGGCCGATACGCGATCGTCAAGAAACCTCGGCAGGATTCCACGCACGGGGCAACCGCTGCGGGTCGTCTTTCTTGGACGCATCGAAGATGCCTCCAAAGGAGTGTTTTGGCTCCCCGACATCCTGGACAGGCTGGATACCTCGATCCACCTGACCGTCGCCGGCGATGGACCGGACCTGCCGGCGTTGAAATTGAAACTCGCGAGGCACGCCGGACGGGTAAATTTTCTGGGTGCAGTGCATCCCAAGGAAGTGCACGAGATGCTTGGCCGGCAGGACGTCCTCATTATGCCCTCGCGGTTTGAGGGATTTGGGCTGACGCTGACGGAGGCCATGGCGGTCGGGTGCATTCCGGTTGTCTCCCGCATCCGCGGTGTCACGGACATGATCGTCGATGACGGCCTGAACGGCTTCCTATTTCCGGTCGGCAATGCCCGGGAGGCGGCGCGTCTGATTTCGGGAATCGCAGCAGATCCAGGAGCCGCGCGACTGCTTTCGAGCGCGGCGCAGCATAAGGCAGAGAACGATTTCACGATTGTTGCGATGGCGCAGCGATATTTCAATGTGATCAGGTGGCTTGGCGAGAACAGGCCGGCCATTGCTCAGCCTCTCGATCTCGATCGATGGTCGCTGCCAAAGGGGCTGCGGTCCGGTTTGCGGACGTTCGTCCCAACGCCGATCAAGAATTGGCTAAGAGTCATGCGGGAAAGACTCTGACTTACGTCAGAGTCTGACTTACGTCTTTTTGATGCCTGCGGCTGCCCGCATGGCCGAAGTGCAGTTCGGGACCAGGCCGTCATATTCCACGATAGAAGCCAGAGGGCCGTCCTGGCACTTGGCCAATGTTTTCAGACCGGGGTTTGGCAGATGGCGGCATCGATTGGGAATTTCGAAAGATCGAACCAGCTTCGCGAGCTGGCGCATCGTCTCATTCCAGGTGGCGCTCATACCTATGCCAAGGGCGACGACCAATACCCCGTGTTGTCGCCAGGATTCATTGCAAAGGGGCTTGGCAGTCACGTCTGGGACGTCGACGGCAATGAGTACATCGAATACGGCATGGGGAATCGTGCCGTCGGGCTAGGCCATGCCTATCCATCCGTGGTCGATGCGGCGATGCGCCGGCTACAACTCGGCTGCAACTTTACGCGGCCCGCCGATATCGAAGTGGAATGTGCCCAGACGTTTCTTGAGACCGTCACCAGTGCGGAGATGGTGAAATTCTGCAAGGATGGCTCAGATGCGACGTCGGGCGCCGTGCGACTTGCACGTGCCGCGACGGGACGCGATATGATCGCCCGCTGCGGCGATCACCCATTTTTCTCGACCGACGACTGGTTCATCGGCGACACCGAGATGAATGCCGGTATCCCGGAAGCGGTCCAAAGACTGACTATTGATTTTCAATACAACAGCATCGAAAGCGTGCGGGCCCTCTTTGATCGCTTTCCAGGGAGGATCGCCTGCCTTATCCTGGAGGCATCGCGTGGCGACGATCCGGAAAACAACTTTCTTCATGAGGCGCGCGATCTTTGTCACCGAAACGGTGCGCTGTTCATCCTCGACGAGATGATCACGGGCTTCCGCTGGCATCGCGGAGGCGCTCAGCAATTCTATCGCATCGAGCCGGATCTTTCCTGTTTCGGCAAAGCACTGGGCAATGGATTCTCAGTTTCGGCGCTAGCAGGCAAGCGCGAATACATGAAGCTTGGTGGCCTCGAGCAGACTGACAGCCCGCGTGTCTTCCTCCTGTCGACCACACACGGTGCTGAAACGCATTGCCTGGCTGCGGCAATCGCCACCATGCGCATCTATCAGAATGAGCCGGTGATCGAACATCTCTACAATCAAGGTCAGGCCCTGCGGGACGGCATTGCGCAGGCCGCAGCCCGTCATGGGCTGGGTGCGTTCGTGCAGGCGACGGGCCGGGCATGCTGCCTGACCTATACGACGCTTGACCAGGACGGGGGCCGATCACAGGCATTCCGGACACTGTTTCTGCAGGAGACCATCAAGCGCGGGGTGCTCATGCCTTCGCTGGTCGTCAGTTATACCCACAGCAACGAGGACGTTGCCCGGACGATTGATGCCATCGACGGTGCGCTCGGCGTATACAGACAGGCGCTTGAGAACGGTGTTGACAATTATCTGGTCGGGAGGCCGTCGGAGGTGGTCTTCCGCCGCTTCAACACACGAGCGGTTCCCGTTCGCGAACTGGAGCCGGCGGCCAATGGCTGATTTCGTCCGGGGATGCCTCTTCCGGTCGCTTTCGGCATTGCTGATGTTGTATTCGCCCGCCGCCAATGCACAGCAGACCGTGTTTCCGCTGCGCGTTGCAGAGAATCATCGCTATCTCAAAGATGCGGCGGGGCGGCCTTTTCTCATAACCGGTGACACTGCATGGTCCTTAATCGGCGACCTTTCGAGGGCGGATGCCGATATGTACCTCGCCGACCGTCAGCGGCGCGGCTTCAATACGATCCTCGTCAATCTGATCGAACACCGTTTCAGCCGCAATGCGCCGCGCAACTTCTACGATCAGGCTCCGTTCGAAGCGAATGCCGCCTTCTCGAAGCCCAACGACGCCTATTTTAATGACGCCGACTGGATCTTGCAGCGAGCCCGCGAGCGAGGCTTCCTGGTACTGTTGACGCCGGCCTACATGGGTGTGAATGGCGGCAGTGAAGGCTGGTATAAGGAAATGACCGTAGCTGGACCTGAGGCGGTCAAGTCCTATGGTCGATATCTCGGCCAGCGCTTCCGGAAATACGACAACATCATCTGGGTCCAGGGTGGTGACTTCGACCCGCCTGACGGGATTCTAGCGGACGCGCTTGCCGAGGGCATTGCCGAGACGGACCGGGATGCGCTCCAGACTTTTCATGCCAGCCGCGATACGGATGTCGCACTGAACTGGAGAGGCACCCCATGGCTTGATCTCGATACGATTTATACATACGGCGACGTGGCTGAAAAATCGCTCCTTCGCTACATCACGGGACCGGTGAGCCCGTTCTTCCTGATCGAGGGCATCTACGAGGGGGAGCAGGGGGCAACGGCGCAGACCGTCCGCGGCATCGCCTATAGCGCAATCCTGTCCGGCGCGTGCGGCCAGATCTTCGGCAACAATCCCATATGGCATTTCTACGGACCCGGCGTGCACGAGCAATTCATGAGCTGGCCCGAGGCCTTGTCCAGCCCCGGCTCACAAAGCATGACGCATCTCAAGGAGTTCTTCGACGGTATCGACTGGTGGAGGCTCGAACCGGACCAGGGCAAACTGCTCGCTGCGGAGAACGGGGCTGCGCCCGGCTATGCGATTGGCAGCCGATCGCCCGATGGGAGTCTGGCGGTGATCTACCTCTTCGGCAGGCATAGCGTCGAGCTCAACAAGAATGCGCTCTCGCCATCTTTAGGAGCACGATGGTTTGATCCAGCCTCCGGCGGATATACCGAGGCGGTCCGGAAGACAGCCGATCAGCGCGACACGGTCGAATTCGAAACGCCCCGGAAGCGCAACTTTGCCGATAATGCGGATTGGATACTTGTACTGGCCGACGCCGGTTAGCGCAGCAAGCCCTGGCAGCAAAGTCAGATCGGACGAAAGGGGTAGCGGATCTGCCGAGGGTTTAGTCCTATTGCCGTCCCGGTCCTCCGAACTCCTCTCTCGCTGTCAAACGCGCCCGAAAGTACCGTCTCACCATCTAGATAGACATTGCAGAAGACAGAGACAATGAAGGTACTCGTGACGGGACATCGTGGCTATATTGGATCGGTCATGGTGCCCTTCCTGATGAAGGCGGGGCATGAGGTTCACGGTTACGACGCCGAGCTCTATCGCAGCTGCTCCTATGCGCCTGGTGGCTCCATCGAGGAGATACCGGCGCAGTGCAAGGACGTACGCGATGTCGAGGTTAACGACCTCAAGGGCTTTGACGCGATCATCCATTTGGCCGCTCTTTCGAATGATCCGCTGAGCAATCTCAATCCGAACATCACCTATGAGATCAACCATCGGGGCAGCGTTAACTTCGCCAGAACTGCCAAGGCGGCTGGTGTACCCCGTTTCCTTTTTGCCTCATCCTGCAGCAACTACGGCAAGTCTGGCGAAGGCATGATCGATGAGAGCGGCGAACTCAATCCGGTTACGGCCTACGGATGCTCCAAGGTTCTCGCCGAGCGGGATATAGCGGAGCTTGCCGACGACAGTTTCACGCCAACATATCTGCGCCCAGCCACCGCCTATGGCCTGTCTCCGATGCTGCGCTTTGATATCGTCTTGAACAATCTGGTCGCCTGGGCGGTTACCGAAGGCGTCATCATGCTCAAATCGGATGGTTCACCGTGGCGGCCGATCGTCCATATCGAAGATATCTCACGGGCGTTCCTGGCTGCGATGGAAGCACCAAAAGACAAGGT
This sequence comes from Inquilinus sp. OTU3971, assembly GCF_038440215.1. Classification (NCBI taxonomy): domain Bacteria; kingdom Pseudomonadati; phylum Pseudomonadota; class Alphaproteobacteria; order Rhodospirillales; family Rhodospirillaceae; genus Inquilinus; species Inquilinus sp. OTU3971. Next base: position 10,346 of record NZ_JASATH010000065.1, read on the forward strand.
GCACAACGAAGCCTTCAATGTCGGCCAATCCGCGCACAATTATCGCATCCGGGAAATCGCCGAGATTGTGGCACAGGTCGTTCCCGGTTGTCGGCTGGAATTTGCCAAGGACGCCGGACCCGATACCCGGTCCTATCGTGTCAGCTTCGAAAAGATTGCTCGGGTGCTCCCGGCCTTCAAACCGGTCTGGGACGCACGCGCCGGTGCTGAACAGCTTCATGCGGCCTATGTGAGCGCGGGATTGACGTTGCAGGAGTTCGAAGGGCCCCGCTACCAGCGCATCAGCCATATCCGGAAATCTCTCGACGAAGGTACGTTCAGCACCAACCTGCGCCGTGTTCCGCCATCGACACGGCACCCGACCCTGACTGACGCCGCGGTATGACGGCAAAGCTTCTGTCACGAACAACGTTATGGTCTCGTTCGATACGATCAGATCGGCCGCCGACTCGGAAGTGGATGTGGGGATGCGCATCTACGCACTGGCGGCTCGCCTCTTCCCGATCTGCCGAAGCATAACCGGGGACGGCGTGCGCGAGACGCTCCGCGTTCTCGGTCAGCAGATCGATCTGACACAGCACGAAGTGCCGACGGGCACGCAGGTGCTGGATTGGACCGTGCCGAAGGAGTGGAATATCCGCGACGCCTATATCAAGAACGCTGCGGGCCAGAAGGTCGTCGATTTCGCGAACAGTAATTTGCATGTTCTTGGCTACAGCAAGGCTGTGCATCGATCGATGCCGCTCAGCGAACTCAAGTCCCATCTCTACACACTGCCGGAGCAGCCGGATCTCATACCTTACAGAACCTCGTACTATAGCGAAAAATGGGGCTTCTGCATGGCGCACAACGCGCTGCTTGAGCTGGAGGACGGCGAGTACGAGGTCCTAATCGATGCGGAGGAGAGCAATGGGCATCTGACCTATGGTGAATATTTCCACAAGGGTCGGTCGAACAGAGACGTATTGCTTTCCGCGCATATCTGCCATCCGTCACTCGCGAATGACAATTGCTCCGGTCTGGCGTTGCTCGCATGTCTGGCCAGGGCCATGCGCTCGCGCAAGACCCGCTACAATTACAGGTTTCTCTTTGCCCCGGGTACGATCGGGGCGCTCGCTTGGCTTGCATCCAATGATGAGAAGATCTCTCGAATTGACCACGGATTGATCGTCTCCTGTGTCGGCGACGGCGGCGGGCCAAATTACAAACGCAGCCGCCGTGGCAATGCCGTCATCGACCAAGCAATGCAGTACGTCCTGGGTTTGGAAGGGCGTCAGGGTATCATTCATGATTTCAGCCCCTATGGCTATGACGAACGGCAATATTGTTCGCCAGGCTTCAATCTTCCCGTTGGGCTTTTCCAGCGAAGCGCTTTCGGAACCTTTCCGGAGTACCATACCTCGGCAGACAACCTGAATTTCATCTCGCCAGAGAATCTGGCTTCGTCCTACCGGATGATCATGGAAGTGATCGATATCCTCGAGATGAACTGGACACCGGTGAACCTTTTCCCGAGGGGCGAACCCCAGCTGGGTCGCCGCGGGCTCTATTCAGCCCTCGGTGGCGACAAGGCGGCAGGGGAAACTGCGATGGGCTATCTTTGGGTTCTTAATCTGGCTGATGGCAACCACTCGCTGCTCGACATAGCGCAGCGATCCGGTATGTCGTTCCGCGACATTGCCCGCGCTGCCCAGTTGCTGCTCGCAAACGGTCTCCTTGCCGAAGCCGGTCAATAGGGCTGGATCGCCGAATTGTCCAACAACGGCCACCCACGATCCCTGGCCGACAATACGGTCGGCTCCGCCGGCCAGTCTATCGCGAACGCCGGATCGTCCCATCTCACACCAGTTGATGCCTGTGGATTGTAGAACTCGGAGATGAGGTAGGAAACCGTCGCCTCGTCGCGCAATGTCTGGAATCCGTGGGCAAATCCCTTTGGGATATATATCTGACGATTATTGCTTTCAGACAACTCGTAGGCAACCCAACGTCCGTAATTCGGTGAGTGCGGACGCAAGTCGATGATGACGTCCATTATCGCGCCCCTGATGCAGGAGACCACCTTCACCTCGGCGTGCGGCGCCGTCTGAAAATGCATGCCACGTAAGGTGTGCTTGTTCACGGAATGCGAGACGCTGTGCTGGACGAACGTCGTTTCAAGGCCGTGCTCCTGATACTCCCTGACGCAAAAGGTCCGAGCAAAGGATCCACGCTCGTCGGACATGGGAAGTGTCTCGATCAGCCAGGCGCCGCTCAACTCCGTTTCCGTAAATCTCATCCTGCCTCGCCTCGTGCTCTGCCGCATCCAGTCCGCTTGGGGGCCATGATTCTGTCAAGCTCATAGGCAGGGGGAAGCTCGCAATAAGGGGTAGCCGGAGTTGGCAACGATCCGGCGCCGACACTGCCGTTGCGTCCGCGAAGCGATCCCGCGGCAACTGACGCGCACTCCGTTTGAGCCACAGCGCCGTTCCACCGTTTGGATGAGGCGACCAATCGCATTGTCATATAGCCTGCAAGGACCGAACGCCGTACCTTCGTTGTCATGGGTGAATATCAATCTAGCACCAGAACTCATTCTGGGCGGCTTGCTATGTTTAGTGGATCGGGAGCGAAGGTATGAACATTCAAGATAGTACACTTTTGTCCACTAGTCGCTCGAGCAACGAACTCCATCATTGTCGCCTGTGTGGTTCGGTTTTGAAGCACACGTTCATTGATCTTGGACTGTCGCCTCCTTGCGAGAGCTTCATCCTGCACGAACAGATCGACTCCATGGAGTCGTATTATCCTCTCCACGCTTTCGTTTGTGAAGAATGCCTGCTTGTGCAGCTGAACGAATATGTCAGCCCGCGGGCGATCTTCGAGGAATACGCATACTTTTCTTCTTATTCGACGAGCTGGGTCGCACATGCACGGGAATATTGCCGTCAGATGGCGCAACAGTTGAAACTCAACCATGACAGCCTCGTGGTCGAGTTGGCCAGCAATGACGGATACCTGCTGCAGCATTTCATCCCGCTCAATGTTCCCGTGCTCGGCGTCGAGCCGGCCGCCAATGTCGCGAGAGTCGCTATAGAGAAGGGTGTCCCGACCCGGGTTGAATTCTTTGGCGAGAGGTATGCGCGGGAGCTCATTGACGAAGGGCTGCGTGCGGACCTGATCGTCGGCAACAACGTTCTGGCGCAGGTTCCGGATCTCAACGATTTCGTGGCTGGCATGAGGCTTCTGTTGAAGCCAGAGGGCGTAATCACTCTCGAATTTCCTCACATCGAGAAGCTGATCGCGGGGAACCAGTTCGATACAATCTATCACGAACACTTCTCCTATTTCTCGCTGCTGACGATCCAGCACATGGCCAAGAAGCATGGCTTTAAAGTCATCGACGTGGAGGAGTTGACAACGCATGGCGGATCGCTACGCGTTCATCTCGTGCATCAGACCAGTGCACGGCCGATTCAACCTAGTGTAGCGCGTGTATTGAACAATGAGATCAACGCTGGCCTCGACAAGATCACCGTTTACACCTCATTCGTCGAGCGCGCCCGCAAAGTGAAGCGCGAACTGCTTCTCTTCCTGATCGGGGCGAAGGAAGCCGGGAAAACCATCTGCGGCTACGGTGCGCCCGGCAAAGGTAATACGCTGCTCAACTACTGTGGTGTTGGAACGGATTTTCTCGATTTCACCGTAGACCGCAATCCCTACAAGCACGGTCGCTATACCCCAGGGATGCATATTCCGATTGAACCCGTCGAGGCTATCGACCTGATGAAGCCCGACTACATTTTGATCCTGCCCTGGAACCTCAAGGACGAGATCGTAGCGCAGATGCGCCATGTCCAGGAGTGGGGCGCAAAGTTCGTTGTCCCCATTCCGAGCGTCAGCATCATCGACCCGAAGGGACTGAAGCCATGAAAGTCGTTCTGTTTTGCGGCGGCATGGGCACCCGAATTCGCGAGTATTCGGAAAACATCCCCAAGCCGATGATTCCGCTGGGGTCGCAACCGATTCTCCGGCATGTGATGCAATATTATGCCGATTATGGGCACGATGATTTCATCCTATGTCTCGGATACAAAGCAAATGTTGTTAAGGACTTCTTCCTCAACTGCCGGCCGCAGACATTCTCGGATTGCATCGTCACCGGCGATGGCAATGTAGAGGTGTTGGGAGAGTCCCAGAAGGATTGGCGCATTTCGCTCATCGACACCGGAATCTGGCGTAACATTGGCGAGCGGCTCTGGGCGGTGCGTGACCGGGTCCGCAATGAAAAGATATTTCTTGCCAATTACAGCGATGGTCTGACTGATGTCGACCTCGACGACATGGTCAAACGATTTGATTTGAGCGGCAAGATTGCTTGCTTCCTGGCAGTACGTCCGCCGCTCACCTACCATCTCGCCGACATTGCGGATGATGGCCGTGTTCGCGAGTTCCGCTCATCTGACCGCTCCGATATCTGGATCAACGGTGGTTACTTCCTGTTCCGCGGTGAGATCTTTGACTACATGCGGGAAGCTGAGGAGCTTGTCCTGGAGCCTTTCACCCGGCTAATCGCCGATGACATGCTTATGGCCTACAAGCATGAAGGCTTCTGGCGTTCGATGGATACGCTTCGCGATTGGCAAGCGCTTCAGGAGATGGTCGAGCGGGGCGATATGCCCTGGATGGCGCACGGTGCAGCAAAGAGCAACGCCAAGATCCGCACGGTCAAGGCGCTATGAAACAATTGCCTTTGGCGAAGCGGGGAGACCGTCTCTCCGTGCTTTGTCTTGGCGCCCATTCGGATGACATCGAGATCGGCGCCGGCGGAACAATCCTGAGTCTCATATCCGAAGGGGTGCTTCTTGATGTGCACTGGTGCGTGCTGAGTGCCACAGGCATCCGTGCCCGTGAGGCGAAAGATTCGGCTCTTGCCTTCCTCGATGGTGCAGCCTCCCATAACATCGAACTCGCCGAGTTTGAGGACAGTTATTTTCCCAGCCAGACCCGTGATATCAAGAAACGCCTGACGGCACTGCGCGATCGAGTGGCACCCGACGTGATTTTCACCCATGCCCGCGATGACGCGCATCAGGATCACCGCGAAGTTAATCGGCTGACAACCAATATTTTCCGTAACCATCTCGTCCTCGAATATGAGATCCCGAAGTGGGATGGCGACCTGTCGCAGCACAATACCTATGTTCCGCTTACCGAGGCGATAATGGACCGAAAGGTGGAGCTTCTGCTCAAATATTTCGGTACGCAGCGATCCAAGGACTGGTTTGACGATTTGACTTTCAAGGGCCTTGCCCGCTTGCGTGGCATTGAGTGCCGCGCGGAGGAGCGCTTTGCCGAAGCCTTCACAAGCCGGAAGCTCTCCCTGGCGGTCGTGTCCCGGCAGGAGGTGTAGGGGCTGTGGGGTGAGCAGCCCGCCGAGCGACCGCTACGAGTCATGCCATGGATCGTGTCCCCGGGAGCGGTGTAGGAGCGGCGAGGTGATCACCGCGATCTCCGGCAGGGCCGGAATGGTCAGGCGGCCATGATCGGCAGGCTGACGAGGGGATCATCGCCGATGGCGGCGACGCTTTCCAGGGTCATGTAGCGGCTGCGCTGGACAGCCCATTCGTCGTTCTGCCCGAGCAGCAGGGCGCCGACCAATCGGAGGATGGCAGCCTCGTTGGGGAAGATGCCGACGACCTCGGTCGTGCGCTTGATCTCGCCGTTGAGCCGCTCCAGCGGGTTGGTGGAGTGGATCTTGGACCAGTGGTCCTTCGGGAAGCCCATATAGGCCAGGACATCCGCCTCGGCCTGGTCCATGAAGGCGGCCAGCTTGGGCAGCTTGGGCCGGAGCTGGTCAGCGACCTTGCGCCATTGCACTTGGCCGGCGACGGCGTCCTCCTGGGCGAAGGCGGTGGCGATGAAGGCCGAGACCACCCGGCGGCCGCTCTTGCCGGCGTGGGCGAGCGCATTGCGCATGGGCCGAAGGCAACGCCCGAAGGGCGGTAATTGGACCCGACAGCGCTGCCAGGTGGCGGCCAGCACCTGGGCGACGGCGGCGCTGCCACAGGGTCCGAACCAGCGCTGGTCGCTCGACTTCGTGGCCGACGCGCCCGGCAAGCCGGTGCAGATCGCCTTCGTCGAGAGCCTCAACGGCCGGCTCCGCGACGAGTGCCTGAACGAAGACGTGTTTTCACCAGCCTGGCCGAGGCCCGCGCCGTCATTGAGCGCTGGCGCCTCGACTACAACCAGATGCGGCCGCACTCGGCCCATGGCGGCCTGACGCCCCAGGCCGTGTTCATCCGGTCCGCGGGCGACCGGCTGCGCAATCCCGGCCAGCTCCGCCGGTCGCCCGCTACCATCGCGACGGCGGAGAGGGCAATATCAGCAACCCAGGGCTCTCATCATCCGTGAGGGACCGACCGGGAGCAGGTCAGGGCCTTGCGTATAGGCGCTTTCGAACTCGGCAATGAACTTCCGGTCATATAGATCTCGGCGCGCCGCCATCGCCGGGCCCGACACGAGCGCCTCGTTTGACTGTTACTGCGCGCTCAGCACGCTCACCTCTTGTGCTTTGACGATTGGCGGCGGATTCCACCTGCCGGTCAGCGCTTCGCTCTTGGGGCTGTACAGGCGCATGGTCACATTGAACCCGCCCTTCGGCGATGGCAGCCAGTTAGCCTCCTTGTCCTTGCCCGGACTCTCGTTCTGGAAATAGAGATCCAGTGATCCGTCGGCATTGTAATGGAAGGGCATCCATGAACTCACCGCCTGCCGATCAAGACTGTTGGGATAGGCGAAGCCGGCAGGGTCGTACATGGTGATGGACCAGAAAGCGTTCACAGGCGGTGTGGAGCCTTTGTCGAAGTGGATCGTATACTTGTTCGACCCGTCGAGCGGCTTGCCGGATTCGTCCGCCAGATTGAGCGGATAGATCGCGTCCTCCGGCAAGTTCGCCCCGAGGCCGAGGCGGGTGACGATCGCCCTCTTGAGATAGTAATTGCCGTAGACGCCCATCGTATCGGTGTTCATCGACCAGCCGTTGACGACCCGGGCGACCGTCGGCAGCTTCCAGTCCATGAGCTTTTGCCCGTCCTCCGGCACTGTATCGAGCGCTTTTGCGATGATCGGATCGACCTTCGAAATGTCGAACGGCTTGCCGGGCTCGATGCCGAGCTTCTTCATTTGCGCAAGGATCGGCTGGTCCGTGAGGTGGGGCGGCTGCAGTCCCATGAGCTCAGCCGCATAGGCGAAGTAACGTCCAGCCGGCATCGTGTCGACCTGCTCGCGCGGCGGCGTCTTCATGTCGATGGAGGGATCGACTTTGAGCTCAATCGCCTTGGGCGTCTTGCCCCACTCCGACAGCAACGTCACCGTAAAGCCCGCCTGAATTTTATGCACGGCGTCATAGTCCGAAGGTCCGTCGGTCTTCGTGCGTCCGATGATCCAGACATAGGGCGTCGGCGCGTCGATCCGCTGAACATCCTTCGGCAGCTTGAACTCATCAATGAAGCCGTCGCGCAGATCGGGTCGCCAGCCAGGCGGCGTCACGAGGAAGTTGGCTGCCTGCGTTCCCGTGGTGCGCCAACCGGGGGATGCGAACACGTTCGTCCACATGTCGAGCATCGGCAGCAAGTAGTAGCGGCCGTTGGTGTCGGGGACCGAAACAACAACCGGCTCTTTCAGCAAATCGAGATAGGCAATCGAATAAAGTGTATCGTAATTTGTGCGGACAACAGATTTGTCGCCGGCAGGGGGATAGGCCGGAATGTTGTGAAAAGCATTCATCGGGCCGCGACCAAACTCTTTATCCGTATTGGTCAGCTGCTTGCGGGTAATGTCCATCGTGACGAGCGAGTAGAGATAGACATAGGCGTCCACGCCGATGGCGTGCGCCTCGTCCTCGCTGAGTTTTGGAGCCCCGTCTTGCGCGAGGACTGGTGGCACGGTCATTGCTGAGATGAAACCCGCCGCCACCAGGATCGAAATCGCTCTTCGCATATCTCACTCCTTTGCTTTCACGAACGCTGCGCACCGCAGGACGCCGGCACTGATAGAGGCGGGGAGTGCTCGTCGGGGCGTCGGCAACCGTGGCCATTTCGGCGCTCCACCCTGTTGTCGGCCCGCCGTTGATCGACAAGGCAGGCCTTGGCCTTGCCTCAGGGGTCCGGACGTCATCAGTCCATGGTGATCTCGATCGCATCGGCGCCAAGGCTGAGCATCAGCCCGGTCCGCTTGGCGACCAGGTGCATGACGACGCCATCGTCGTTCTTCAGCCAGAGGTCGCCCCCGCTTGTCGTGCCGATGGCGAAGCCGTAGCGGCCCTGGGCGTAGGTTCCTGGGAAGTCCTCGATGCTCCGCAGATTGTAGACCTCGCCGCGGGCTTCGACCGTCGACAGGCCGATGCCGCCGATGCCGACCCCCCCGACCTTGAACGGGTAGCTCCGACCGCGGAAATCCACGGTGCCGCCGCCGCCGCTGCCACTGCCGATATAGGCGGCCTGGACCTCGTGCATTTCCACCGTGCCGTCCGGCGCCTGGCCTGCGACCGTCGGGGGAGCGCCGGACTGCTGGCTCGAGCAGGAGGCAAGCAACAGCGCTGCGGCCGCCAGACATGCGCCTTGCCATATCGTCCGTCGGGGGCAGATGGTGGCCTGTTGAAATGCCAAGTTCATCACGGCAATCGCTCCATCTAAAACGGGTGGGGAAGTTGAATCAGAGCTGGACCGACATACTCCGTGCGAACCGGGCGGACGCCGGCTGAGTGTTCGTGGTGCCGCGCCGCCGGTCCTTGACGTCCGCCATAGCTCATGGGCAGCGGTAGGCGATTTGCCCGCAGGCGTTCACGACCTGCACGCAGGCGACCGCAACAGCCACCATAGCGAGCGGCCCGAGTGCATGGCCGGCGGACCTCGAATGAGCTTCTTGGCAAATGGTGGTCACCATCGCCGCGTTGGATCGGGAGGGTGCCGGTTGCGGCAGCGCTTGGACAGGTAACCACGGGTAATTTACCGTTGCATTGGTTGTAGATCGGCATGGGGTGCCGGTGCCGATCGGGTGGAGGGCGCTCTCCGTTCGGCGCCAGCAGGCATAGAACTGCAGGACGCACTCATAGGAGCTGAGCTGCTCCGGCGTCCTGCCGGTCAATCCGGTGATCTGGTGTCCGTGAATGGCGCCTTGGCGCTGCGCCACGCCGTCGACGACGCGTCGCGCGATGCCTGCCAAAGAGCGATTGCAAGCATCGCCGTCACGAAGCCGTGAAACACCACCACTGGCCACAGCAACAGGCCGATGAAAACGCCCCCCACCCCGAGCCATCCGAGGTAAACTGTAGTGAGCGTGTTGTAGGCGAGCAGCGCTGCCAGCGCGGAAATTCCGCCGCGATCTTGGCGGCCAAGCCAGCAGCCGAGCACCAGCGCGACGAGCGCAATACCCGCTACGCGCGCGGTCACGGCCGCGATTTCCGGAAGGTCGGCACCGAGAAGGAGCGTCGCGACCAGAGCGGGAACCGCCATCAAGGCAAGGCCGGTCGCCCCTTCAATCGCGACATCGAACGGCACCAGGATATCGCGCAGACCGCTCATCTCTTTCCGCGTGGCATAGCGATCGAGCCGCATTGTCGTGCATCCTCAATTGGACAATCCCTTGGTCGGCTCGACGATTCAGCAGGCGGGCAGGGCAGTCTGGGGCGAGTATGGCTCGCCCCAGGGTGGATGTTCCCAAGATCAGCCGTTCGTCCCGAGTTTGATCGTCAGTTTTTCGAGCTGCCCTGTGAGCGGAAACGGGGAGACATAGTCCGCGTCGTCTACGCCGGTTCCGGTGTCGGAGCCGATATCGAAGGTCTCGCTCGCCTCGAGTGCGAAAGGCAGGGTGTGAGGCAGTTGCCCGCGCGCCACTTCCACGCCGTCAACCTTGATCACCCCGGTGCCGCCTTTCCCGAAGCCCGGTCCATCATAGGTGAAGACGAAGTCGACAATGTGCTTGCCCGCCGACAGAGCCTGCTGCGACTCGATCCGCGGCCGTGCGAGGTCAAGAAGACTATAGACGAAGATCGGCTTTCCCTTGAGGAGGTAGAATCCCCAGCCGGCGAAGCGGCCGCCCTGGGTGACGAGCATCCCCTCGCCGCCGCCGGCTGGGACCTCAATCTCCGCACTTAGGGAGAATGATTTGTTGAGAATGTTCGGCGCCGTTCCGAGCGGGGTTCCGACGAGTGGCTGTGTGTAGACGAACTCATCGCGGCCGGCCACGATGCTCGGCCGAGGGGCGACGAAACGGGTGAGGGCTGACGCGTCGAGTGGCAGGACCTGATATTTCGACGCTTCGATCCAAAACAAGTCCTGGAGTTCAGCCAACTTGGTCGGATTGGCTGCGGCGACGTCGTTATTCTGGGTCCAGTCCTTGGTGAGGTCGTAGAGTTCCCACTTGGCGTCGTTGACCACGTCCTTCGGATCGGGCGCCGTGCCGTTCCATGGAGTCCGGAACGGCACCGTCGATGCCATCCAGCCGTCGTGGTAGATGCCGCGTTCGCCGAACATCTCGAAATACTGGGTCCTGTGCTTCGACGGGGCATCGGCGTTGGTCTTATCGAAGGTGTAGGCCAGACTCACGCCCTCGATCGGCGCCTGGTCGATGCCGTCGACCACATCGGGAGCCTGGATTCCGGCCGCCTCAAGGATAGTCGGCACGATATCATTGACATGATGGAACTGATTGCGAATGCCGCCAGCGTCGATGATGTGGGAAGGCCACGAGATCACCATGCCATTCCGCGTGCCGCCGAGATAGCCGGCGACCTGCTTGGTCCACTTGTAGGGCGTGCTCATCGCCCAGGCCCAGCCGACGGCATAGTGAGGGTAAGTCTCGGACGAGCCCCAGACGTCGTAGAACGGCATCTGATCTGCGACCGGCACCTCGACGCCGTTGAAGAAGGTCATTTCGTTGGGCGTACCCTCAGGCGAGCCTTCGGCGCTGGCGCCGTTGTCGCCGCTGATGTAGATGATGAGCGTGTTATCGAGCTTGCCCATGTCCTCGATGGCCTGGACCACGCGGCCGATCTCAAAGTCGGTGTAGGCGAGGTAGGCCGCATAGACTTCCATCTGGCGTTCAAAGAGCTTCTTTTCCTCAGCGGTGAGTTCGTCCCAGTTCTTCAGAAGATCGTGCGGCCACGGCGTGAGCTGCGCATCCTGGGGGATCACGCCCAGCCGCTTCTGGTTGGCGAAGATCTCGTCACGGAGGGCATTCCAGCCCATGCTGAACTTACCCTTGAACTTGTCGATCCACTCCTGGGTCGGATGGTGCGGCGCGTGGGTGGCGCCCGGAGCGTAGTAGAGGAAGAAGGGCTTTTTCGGATCGAGGGCATTGATTCGCCCGAGGTAGTCGATGGCGTCGTCCGCCATGTCGGTGATCAGATTGTAGCCGGGGTTGTTCAGATACGGGTAGATGCGGGTCGAGTTGCGGTAGAGATCGGGCTGCCACTGATTGGTTTCGCCGCTGTTAAACCCGTAGAAGTACTCAAAACCCATGCCATTCGGCCACTGGTCGAAGGGGCCGGCCTGGCTGGTTACGAAGGCTGGTGTGTTGTGGTTCTTGCCGAACCACGACGTGGCATAGCCATTGGCTTTCAGGATCGCGCCGATGGTGGCCTTGTCCCTGGTGATGACGCTGTTATACCCCGGGTACCCGGTGGATGCTTCACTGATGACGCCGAAGCCCACCGAATGGTGGTTCCTTCCCGTGATCAGCGCCGCCCGGGTCGGCGAGCAGAGCGCGGTGGTGTGGAACTGCGTGTAGCGAAGGCCGGAATTGGCGATGCGGTCGAGGTTCGGCGTCGGGATGACCCCCCCAAAAGTGCTCGGCGCGCCGAAGCCCTCATCGTCGATGAGGACCAGGAGAATGTTGGGCGCCCCTTTCGGAGGGACGACTTGCGGCTGCCAGAAAGGCGTGGAACTTGGGGCATCGAGATTGATCGTACCGCCGAACTTGCTCGGCCCGTTCGGGATGCGCAACGGATTGATCGGCGCCGTCGCGCTTGGCGAACCCGGCACGGCGTTGACTTCCTGGGCTCCTGCCGAAGCGAAGGCCAGGATCATCAGACTCAATATTGAAAGAAACAGCCTGCCGGTCTTCATTATCGTGTCCTTCCCAATTCAGGCGCTTTCTTGGCTAGGGTGCTGTTGCTGCAAGGATGCGATCCGGATAGCGACTTGCCGCCGCCGTTTCTAATAACAGGGTGGGTACGGGTAATACCCGCAGGGCGGGCGGACATACGGATGGTAGTAGGGGTGGTAGTATGGCGCGGCTGTCGCTCCACCATACCAGGCGGCTCGGTACGCACTGCGGCGCGCGACACCGGCGACCGATAGCGGCGTGAACGGCAGGCCGATGATGTCGATGAAGACCGAGGCGGGCCCTTCGGCGCCGGCGAGGTCGCCCTCGAGGACCTCGACGGTGAAGGCCAGCGTGTCGCCGTCGAGCTTCGGATCCTTCAGCACGACGACAACATCGCTCACGCCTGAGGCGTCGCTGCTCAGCACCGACACGGTGGCGTTCGGCGGATCCTTGGCAAACGTTCCGGTCCCCGGCGTCCACTCGCGCATGAGGTGCGCGGTGAGCGCGTGCCCAGCAGAGCGCACCGGGCGGTCGGCGAACACGATCGAGTTCGGCGATACGCCGGTCAGCGTGAGCGTCGTGCCGTCCAGGCTGGCGCCGCGCGCATTCATCACGATCAGCGATGGCACCGTCTCCTTCTTGGCTGGTGCGCCGATCGTCTTCTGGGCGGGCTCGGTCATCGCATCCTGCGCCGGCGCCAGCCCCGGCGCGCAGAGCAGTCCGCCCACGACTGCGACGACGTAGGCGGTCCGAGCGATCCGGGTTTGCCTGCCCTTGACTCGAGGTACGACGTGCATGACGCAGCCTCCCTGGTTTCCTTTGTGCGGTCTGCCGCTTGGGCCTTGCCGCCGAAGGGTGTTATGGCGAATTCAAGATCAGTAGCGCAGGGAGACGACAGCTCTGCGTCGAGTGCGGCGGGCGCCGGTCGCCGCCCCGAACACCCCGATGGTTTGGGGGGCAGCCGCGGTCGCAGCCGTGACCAAATCTCTCGTCATCTTGCGAGCCTTCCTCGAGCGGGCGATCGGCAGTGGACGTTCACTCCGATCCGGCCGTTCGACTGCGTCCTGTGGGTGGCGGAGCTTGCTCCCCAAGAAAGCGGCCTTCGCGGATCCGACCATCATCGGAAACCGGGACCGCGCAAGCCGACGCCGACGCCGTGAAAGCCGACGCCGACGCCGCCGCCCACTCCAATCCAGTCGATGAACAGCGTGGTTGCGCCACCACCGTCGGGAAGTTCGCCGTCAATGAGCTTGTAGCTGTAGATGAGATCGGAACCCTCGATCTTCGGGCCGGAGATCTCGACGACAGCAAGCGAGTTATCCGGTTGCCCCGGCTCATAGACGGACAGCGTGGCGTTCGGTGGGTCGGCGCCGAAATTGTCCTTGCCGGCTTTTTCTGTCCATTCGTCGAGATAGTCGGCCATTTTGAGATGCCCGGCGAGACGGACCGGACGATCGGAAAAGTAGAGCGTCTGCTGACCAACGTTCACAAGGCGGAGGGTCTTGGCTGTCGCGTCCATTTTGAGGTCGTCGGCAATCTGGACAAACATGAGCATTGGTTTGGGTTCGTCGGCACTCGCATCCGCCGCTACGGTGAGTGGCAGTCCTGGACCGGCGATGACTGCGAGGGCCACCGCGGAGAGCAACGCCCGCCGGGAATGGCTGACGCGCCTTTGGTCGTCGTTCGGGTTCATGGCATCGGTCCTCGTGATGCGTCTTGCTCAGTTCCGTTGTTCAGCCAGTCTTTCAATCGCTTCGGTAAGCTCGATTGGTGATGCCGCCGCGTTTTCGTGTGCTCAGCGGCTCCGACCGTGCGGCCGCGGTCAGAACCGGATGGTGACGCCGAGGATCGGGCCGTAGAGTGCCAGGTCGTCGAGGGGCGCATGGCCGCCGAAGTCGTAGCCGAGGTAGCGGTATCCGATCGCACCCGAGACCGAGTTGCTGAAGGAGTATTCGACGGCGCCAAGCACCTGCCAGGTGAGGTCGGAGTTGCCGGCGCCGATGTCGGCATAGCCGAGCAGTGAGAAGCCGTCGCCGAGTTCGACGCCGGCGCGGACACCGACGATGCCGTCGACGATCGTGGCGCTGCTGTCGGAACTGCGCGAGCGGTCGAACGGGCCCTGTCCTCTCAGATCGCTGTCGACGGACAGTGACACGATGCGGGCGCCGACCAGGAGGTCGACGCCGAGCTTGGACTCGTCCACCACCCGGGCGGTGGCGCCGACCGTGGCCAGGAGCGCTTGCATGTCGACCTGGTACTTGGTCCGGAACGGGCCGGACAGGGTGCCGTCGACGCCAGCGGACACGTAGTCGAGATCGAACAGCAGCCCGATCCGGTTGTAGCGGACCGTTCCGGCGATCATGGCGGCGAATTGGAGATCGCTGAGGATGTCCGAAAAGCTCTTGTCGACCGAGAGCGACGGGATGCGGCGGGTCGCCCGCGTGCTGCCGCTGACCGAGGGCAGCCAGGCATAGGGCGTGACCCGGATGAACCACGGGCCTGCCGTTTCGCTTGCTGGCGCCGCGGCGTCCTGGGCCACGGCCGCAGTCCCGAAGGCCGCGCACCACAGCACTCCAGTGCACGCGCCGATGGCGAGTGCTCGTCGGGTGGCTTCGGCAAGGTGCATCGCCAACTCTGCTTTCCTCCCTGTTGTCGGCCCGCCGTTGCACATGCAAGGTAGGCTCTGCTTCAGGTCGCGGCTGTCATCGGTCCATGGTGCCGCCGCCGCTGCCGCTGCCGATATAGGCGGCCTGGACCTCGTGCATTTCCACCGTGCCGTCCGGCGCCTGACCCTGGACTGTCGAGGCGACGCCCCCTGGCTTCCGGCTGGAGCACGCCACGCGCATCAGCGTTGCGGCCGTCAGGCATCCGCCGAACTGTCTCGTCCACCGCGGGTGGGCAGTGACTTGTCGCAATGCCAAATTCATCGCTGCCATCGCTCCATGCGAAAATGGGCCCGAAAGCTGAATCAGGGCAGGGTCGGCATTCGTTCAGCACCTGCGATGGCCAGACCGAGCCCCACTATCGAGTTCAGCCGGAATGGTGCCGGTGACGGCAGCGCTTGGACAGGTATCCACGGGTAATTTACCGTTGCGGCGGCAGATACGGTCCGCCGGCGAAGCGGCTAGATTCCCGCTGGCGGGACGTTGAGCCCGGCCTTGCGCAGCCCGTCGACGATCGCGCGGATGATCTCCGGTGCCACGTTCCGGGCCTGCAGGTCGGTCACGGCTCGGTCGCCGTAGTCGGGACTGAGCTGCAGCAGCAGGTCGATCTCCGCGGCCGCCTCGTCGTTCCGTCCGAGCCGGGCATAGGCGATCGCATGGGCCACATGCGTGAACCGGTTGTCCCGCTGGTCGATCTTCAGGGCCTCGGTCAGCGCGTCCTCGTCACGGCCGGCCATGTAGTGCGCGAGAAAGAAGCCGAGGCGATAGATCGAGGGCTGGCCCGGGTTGCGGGCGAAGGCCTCGGTCAGGAGCGGCAGGCCGTCGGCGAATTGTCCTCTCAGGCACAGGCGGCCGCCGAGATCGGCCAGGAGCTCCGCATTGTTCGGGTTGCGGGCCAGGCCGGCGCGGGCGGCCGCAAAGCTCTGCTCGACATCATGCCTCAGCCAGAACACGAGATGCTGAGCCTGGTAGCCGAGCGGCGCATCGGGGGCCAGGACCACGGCGCGCTGCGCCAACGCCAGCGCGCGTTCCAGCGGATCGAAGGCCACAGAGGCCGGCTGTATGCCGAAACGCACCAGGTCGGCATAGACCAGGGCCAGCGCGGCCCAGGCATCAGCGTAGTCCGGGTCATCGACGATCGTCCGCTCCAGGCAGTCTCGCACGGACGGGTACAGGGCGCTCTCCGTTCGGCGCCAATAGGCATAGAACTGCAGGACGCACTCGTAGGAGCTGAACTGCTCCGGTGCCTTGCCGGTCAATCCGGTGACCTTGTCCTCGTAGATGGCGCCGTAGGGCTGCGCCACGCTGTCGACGACACGTCGCGCGATCTCCGCCTGGGTGTCCACGATCCGGGCGGGAATGACCGGGCTCTCATAGGATTGCGACCAGAGATGGCGTCCTGTCTTGCCGTCGACCAGCGAGACCAGCAGCCGGATGCGGTCTGGCGTCGTGCTGATGCTCCCCGACAGCACGTAATCGGCCGACAGCTGCCGCGCGAGGGCGCCGGCGCCGCTCCCCGGACCGAGCTCGAGGCTGGTGTCGGTGCCGAACACGAAGAGGTTCTTGTGACGGCTGAGCGCGGCAATGATTTCACGGGTCAGGCCCGTTCCGAGACGGAGCCGGGTGGCGTCGGCGTCGCGTTCTTCAAGCAGCGCGACCACAACCGCCGGGCCTTGCCGCCTGGTCGTCTCGGTCTGCGTATCGGAGGGCCAAGGGAGCGCCCCCAGGCGCCAGATGGCGACCAGCGCGACGATCGCGACCAGGGCCAGGATGCCGTGCCACGGCAGCCATCGGGACAACCGGCTGATCCGGCTCCGCGGGGATGGGGGCTCGGCTGGGACGCCCGCGGGATCATCGACCGGATCCGGCAGATCCGCCGCTTCCCTGACGGTGAAGATCGGGACATAGCCGCCCTTCGGGATGGTGACGCGGACCGCGTCATCCTGGCCGCCGGTGAGATAATAGCGGTCCAGTGCACGACGCAGCCGGCTGGCCTCGATCCGAACGATCGGATCGATCTGCGGGTCGAAGCTCTCATCGCGATCGAAGACCGCCATGGCGACGCTGTAGCCCTTGATGCGGTCGGCCCGCCCGTCGAGCGTCTCTTCAACGACGTGCCGGAGAAAGCGGTGGTTCCGCTCGGAAGCGTCGAAATCCTTGCTGGTCAGAATGTGTTCGAGCGCCTCGCGGATTGCCTCGGCCGGCGGCCCCGGTGACGTCGCGTCCGACATCACGGTGCCTCCCGAGAGGCGGCCATAGTGGCAGGGCAGGCCGTGGCCGCGCGCCGGCAATTCGGGAATCGCGATCTCTTCGGAGGTTCGGTTTCATCGCTCCGCCCGGCCTCGTTGAGCCGGCTCTCAATTGCCGCGCCGGAACGTCGATGGGTCGACGCATCCATGATGTGGTCGCCTCCCTGCGGCGCCATTTCGAATTGTACAGTAAATTACTCCCCCTCGCCCGGTTTTCGCCTGATCCTGATCAAGGCAGCAGATGCTCGGCTCGGCAACGAGCGACCGCCGGCACCCGCAGCGGCCGTTTGGGAGGGCTGCCGATGCGATGAAGA
This sequence comes from Inquilinus sp. OTU3971, assembly GCF_038440215.1. Lineage (NCBI taxonomy): Bacteria > Pseudomonadati > Pseudomonadota > Alphaproteobacteria > Rhodospirillales > Rhodospirillaceae > Inquilinus > Inquilinus sp. OTU3971. The sequence continues at coordinate 27,659 of NZ_JASATH010000065.1, forward strand.
AGGCCATCGAGCGATTCCCGCACTTGGCGCATCAGATCGGCCGCCTAGCCGAACAGAATGAGACCTTCCGCTCGCTGTGCGAAGACCACCAATTGGCTGTGGAGGCCCTGGACACCCTCATCATCAGACGACCGCACGACGACAAGGTGATCGGGGAATACCGCGTGCTTGTGGGGGAGCTGGAAGCGGATATCGAGGCGGCCCTGAAAAAGGGGTAACGACGGCGCAGATCGTCGGACCGGTCTTCCGTTTGTTGTACGAGCATGCCGGAACTCGCGCGGGCTGCTGGCAGGGGGTCGTTCCCGCAGCAACCGGCCGCCCTTCGGATGACTTAAGGGGGTAATTTACCTCCCGGCTACCCGTAGGCAACTTCGCCGCGCTGCTGGCGTGATGCAGCCTGAGATGTCGAGACTCCCGATCCTCGACTCCACCGACAAAATGCAAGGGAGGTTCACATGACCGTATCGGCCCGGACCCGCGCATGGACATTGAGCGGACTGGCCGCGTGCCTGTTCTGTCTCGCCACAAGTGATCTGTCCCCCGTCGCAGCCCAGGAAGGCGCCGGCGCGAGCGTATTGACGACGGCAACCGCGACGGTGCAGTCGATTGATCTCGAAACGCGGATGGTGACGCTCAAGGAGAGCGACGGCCGCATCTCGACCATCCATGTCGGCCCGCAGGCCGTCAATCTTCCGCAGGTCAAGCCCGGCGACCGCGTCGATGTCAGCCGCTACGAGGCCGTGGCCATCGATGTCACCAAGGCGGCTGCTGGCTCGGTGCCGATGGTGACCCAGACGACGGAGGCGGGGCGGGCCGAGCCGGGTGAACTCCCCGCCGGCGAGGCCTCGGTGGTGACCAAGGTCACGGCCCAGGTCGTCGGCATTAACGTCGCCGAGCACAAGGTCATGTTCATCGGCCCGGCCGGCGTGGTCCGCACGGTCATCGTCAAGAGGCCGCAAGTCCAGCAACTGCTGAACCAGCTGCAGGTGGGCGACATGGTGGAGATCTCTTTCGCGGAGTCCGAGGCTGTCTCGGTGACGCCGGCAACATAGCAAGCACGGAGGTGGGGCCCGGCCAGCAGATCGGAAGACACCGGTGCATCCGTCCCCAGACCTGACCGCGGCGCCGGATCGCGAGGACGGTGCCTCGCCCGGCCGCGTGATGGAGTGCCACGAATGCGGCTTGCGGCATGTGGTGCCGCGGCTGGTGGACGGCACCGCCGCCCGCTGCGTGCGCTGTGGCGCGCTCCTGCACCGGTTCCGCGCCACCTCGCTCGACCATGCCTTCGCCTACGCCTGCGCCGGGCTGGTGTTCTTCCTGATGGCGAACTTCCTGCCGTTCATCTCGCTGGAGATCTCGGGACGGGTGCAGGCGGCCAGCCTCGTCACCGGGATCTTCGCCCTGTACGGCCAGGGCTTGTGGGAGCTGGCGGCGGTGGTCGCCCTCACCATGTTCGTCGCCCCGGCGCTCCGGCTCGGCACCTTGTTCCTGGTGCTGGGCGGCCTGCGCCTGAAGCGGCCGCCGCGCTGGCTGCCACAGCTCTACCGCTGGGCCGTGCTGCTCGGCCCCTGGGCGATGATCGAAGTCTACATGCTGGGCGTCTTCGTCGCGTATGTGAAGCTGCTCGACCTCGCCACCGTCGTGGTCGGCCCGGGCCTCTATTCGGTGGGTGCCCTGATGCTGGCGATCATCGCCGCCGGCACCGCGCTCGACACCGAGACCGTGTGGCAGGAGTTCGAGCGGCGCGGCCTGATCCCGCGGCCGCCGCCGGTCGATCCGCGCCGCCCGGCCTGCCTCTGCCACGCCTGCGGCCTGGTCTCCAACCTCCCGGCGGGCGGGCATGGCGGCTGCCCGCGCTGCGGCGCCGCGCTGCACCGCCGCCGGCCGGAGAGCCTGACCCGCACCTGGGCGTTGGTGGTGACCGCGATCATCCTCTACATCCCGGCCAATCTGTTCCCGGTGATGACGGTGATCTCGCTCGGCAGCGGCGCGCCGGACACGATCATCAGCGGGGTGATCGAGCTGGCCGATGCCGGCATGTGGCCGCTGGCGGCTCTGGTGTTCTTCGCCTCGATCACGGTGCCGGTGCTGAAGCTGATCGGCCTGATCCTCCTCCTGGTCTCGACCCAGCGCGGCGCCAGGCGGCACCTGAGGGACCGCACGGTGCTGTACCGCATCGTCGAGGCGGTCGGCCGCTGGTCGATGATCGACATCTTCATGATCTCGATCCTGGTCGCCCTGGTCCAGCTCGGCGAGCTGGCGACGATCGAGCCCGGGATCGGGGCCGTCTCCTTCGCCGCCGTGGTGATCATCACCATGGTCGCGGCGATGAGCTTCGATCCGCGTCTGATGTGGGACGCGGCGGGAGAGAACCATGACTGAGGCCCTTACCCTTCGCGATACGATCGCCCCGACGCCGCCCGCGCCGCGCGTCGACCGCAAGCGCCGACTGTCGCCGATCTGGCTGATCCCGATCGTGGCGGCGTTCGCGGCGCTCTATCTCGGCTGGATCACCCTGTCCGAGAAGGGGCCAACCATCACCATCAGCTTCGAGACGGCGGACGGGCTGGAGGCCGGCAAGACCCTGATCAAGCATAAGGAGGTGGTGTTCGGCACGGTCACGAGCCTGGCCTTGACCGAGGACCTCAGCCATGTCGAGGTCACGGCCGAGATGACCCAGGAGGCGGCGCCGCATATGCGCCAGAGCACCCGCTTCTGGGTGGTCCGGCCCCGGCTCTCCGCCACCGGCGGCCTGTCCGGCCTGAGCACCCTCATCTCAGGCGCGTATATCGAGCTCGATCCGGGCCTGGGCGACAGCGCGCGCCACTTCACTGGCCTCGAAGATCCGCCGGTGGTGCGGGCGGACATGCCAGGCACGGCATATGTCCTGACGGCGAACCGGATCGGATCGGTCGGGCCGGGCTCGCCGATCTTCCTCCGTGACGTCCAGGTCGGCGAGGTCATGGGCTTCGATTCCACCGACCTCGAGGCCGGTGTCACCATCCACGCCTTCGTCCGCGCGCCGTACGATCGCTACGTCCATGACGGTACCCGGTTCTGGAATGCCTCGGGCATCTCCATCGGCACAGGCCCCGAAGGCTTCAAGATCCAGTTGGAGTCGCTGGCGGCGGTGCTCGCCGGCGGCATCGCCTTCGACACCCCGGCCACGGCCCGCATCGGGGAGCCGAGCAAGGCAGGCGCCGTCTTCACCCTCTACAAGGACGCCACCAGCAGCCAGGAGTCGGACTACACGATCCGGCTGCCCTATCTGGTGTATTTCGACGGCTCGGTGGATGGGCTCGCACCCGACGCGCCGGTGGAGTGGCGCGGCATCAAGGTCGGCCGCGTCGTCGACCTCCGGCTGGAATACGATGCCGCGGCCGACAAGCTGCGCATCCCGGTGGTGATCGAGATCGAACCGCAGCGCGTCGCGCTGGTTGGCGAGAAGCAGGGCTTCGGCTCGGGCGAGTACATGCCCGAGCTGGTGCGCAGAGGCCTGCGGGCCCAGTTGAAGACCGCCAGCCTTCTGACCGGCCAGTTGATGGTCTCGCTCGACTTCATGCCGGACGCGCCGCCGGCGACGATGGGCACGGGCGAGCGCTACCCGGTGATCCCGAGCGTCCCGGGCGAGTTTGCCGCCGCGGTGCGGTCGGTCAACGGCATCCTCGAGAAGATCTCCGCCCTGCCGCTCGACCAGGTGGTGCAGCAGGTCGACGCGACGCTGAAATCCTTCGAGACGCTGGCCGCCTCGCCGGACGTCACCGCATCACTGCAATCGCTCGCTGGGACCCTGATGGCCACGCAGCAACTTGTTTCGCAGGCCAACACAGATCTCAGGCCGGTGATGGACAAGCTGCCTCCGCTTTTGAACACGGCGCAGCAGGCGGTCCAGCGGCTGAGCGGGACGTTGGCCTCGGTCAACAACGGCTACGGCAACGACTCGACCTTCAGACGCGACCTCGTGAGGCTGATGAGCCAGGTCGACGACACGCTCCGCTCGGTCCGCGTCCTGACCGACTATCTGGAGCAGCACCCCGAATCCCTGATCCGGGGCAAGAGCGGAGGGTGACCGGTGCCGATGTCCCGCACGCGGCGCAACCTCCTCGGCATGGTTATCGCCGCGTCGCTGTCCGCATGCGCCTCACCCGCGGCCAAGGTCTACACCCTGGTGGCGGTGCCCGGGACGGCCGTCGGCGGCCGGCCGGTGACCGCGTCGGTGGCGGCGGTCGACATCGCCAAATATCTCGACCGGCCGCAGATCGTCACCCGCTCGGGCACGGTCGAGCTCGGCGTCGCCGAGTTCGAGCGCTGGGGCGAGCCCCTGGCCAACATGGTGCAGCGGGTGTTGGCGGAGGATCTGGCCAGGCGCCTGCCCTCGGGTTCGGTCGTCACCACCAGCCGGACCCTGTCGGGCGACGAGGCCGTGACCGTCGAGCTGGCCGTGGCCCGTTTCGATCCCGATGCGGACGGCACCATCGTTCTCGCGGCGCAGTGGCGCCTGCAACGCAAGGCCGGCGGCAGGGCGAAGACCGAAACCGCCCGTATCACCCGTCGCCCGGCCGATGAGACCACGGCCGCCGAGGTTCAGGCGATGAGCGATGCCCTGGGCGAGCTCGCCGACCGCATCGCCGGCGGGCTGCCGGCCACCCTCAGGCGAGGGTGACGCAGCATAGGGAAAGACAACAGCATGAGCTGCGGTATCCGGTCCTCTCTGTCAGGTGTCGTTCTCATCCTGCTCTCCCTGGGTGTCGGACCGGCAGATGCCCAGACGAATCCGCCGCCACCGGCCGGGATGACCCAGCAGCAGTATGACGAATTGGTGAGGTCGGTCGGTCAGTCGGTTGTCCAGACCCTCACCGAGAAGGGACTGGTGGCACAGTCCTCTGTGCCTCCCTTGATGGCCAAGCCAATCGAGGTCGATGAAGAGACGTTGATGGCCGAGCGTGTCCGCCAAATCCTTGGCAGGGTTCCGAAGGTCCTTGGCGGGTACCCGGGCGTCTGGACGGACCTGGCAGGGCTGCCGAACCGGTTGGACAGGACGATGGCGGCGGGGCGCGGCCTCTGGGCCTATCTCGGCCTGCTCGCCATCACGGCGGCCGCAGCGCTTCTCGCCGAAGCCGGCGTCCGACGCCTCACCCGCGCCAAACGCAATGTCATGGTCCAGCAATTCACCGCGGCCGGCGGGGCCTGGCGCGTGGCGGCAGTGGCGCTCCTGGATGGGCTTGCGGTTGTCGCCCTCTGGATGGTGGTCCACCTGACTCTCGGCGCCTTCTTCGCGAAGGCGGGGGGGCAGACCCGGTTCGCGGCGATCGTGCTCACGGGACTCGTGGTCTGGCGCGTGTTCCTGCTGTTCTTCCGACTTTATCTCCGACCCGAACTCGCCGCGGTACGGATCGCGCCGGTCACCGACGAGAGCGCTCATCGCCTCTTTAGGCTATACGGGCTCATCGTTCTGGTCTTCATCCTCGCGAGGGCTTGGATCGACGTTCTGGTCTCGCCGGATGCCATTGCGGCCGCGATGCTCACCAACAGCGTGGCGGGACCCGCCATGGTCTTGTTCGCGGTTCTTTGGACGCGGGCCGATGTCCGCAGCTGGCTCCTCGGGCTTGTCGATGAGGACTCCCGCAGGAGGAGCGCCAAGGCGGCTCTCGCTCGGCACTGGCATTGGATCGCCCTGCCGATCGTGGTCGTCCTTGGGCTCACGCGCGCCTATGACGCGCTGTCCGATCACTTCGACGTTCCCATCGGCGCGATGCTTACGCTCAACATCATCATCGGACTGCTGCTCGCTGAGACGCTGTTGTCCTTCATCGTGAAGAGTCGCCGCGCTTCCGCCCTCGCCCGATCCGGAGGCTCGGAACCCGGCAGATTGTTGCCCTTCCTTGTCCGGACGGTTCGCGCCACGATCTGGGTCGTGGCCGCCGCGGTGCTGGTTCGGACCTGGGCCGTGGATGTGTTGAGCCTCGTCGACGAGCAGGGCTGGAGCGAGCTCAGCCGCGCCTGGACCACGACTGTCGTCACCGCCCTGCTGGCCTACTTTGCCTGGGAGGCCGTCCATTTTGCGACCGAGCGGCGCAGCGACCGACCGAAGCCAGGGGCGTCCGGACTGGAGGCAGAGACGGGACGGACGCCCGTCAACGCCACGCGTCTCGAGACCCTCGCGCCCATCCTGCGCGTCGCGCTCGGCATCGTCATCGTCGTGACGGCGGCGCTGACGATACTGGCGAGCCTGGGCATCAGCATCACGCCTTTGATCGCCGGCGCTTCGGTGTTCGGCCTGGCGATCTCGTTCGGCAGCCAGACCCTGGTCCATGACATCGTGTCCGGCCTCTTCTATCTGGCCGATGACGCGTTTCGCGTCGGCGAATACATCGACTGCGGCAAGGCGAAGGGTACGGTGGAAGGCTTCACCCTGCGCTCGATCCGCCTGAGGCACCAAAGCGGCCAGATCCATACGATTCCATTCGGACAGCTTGGGCAGATCACCAATTTCAGCCGCGACTGGTCGACGCTGAAATTCAACCTCCGCCTCGCCCGCGATACCGATCTCGACCAGCTGCGCAAGGTCACCAAGAAGGTCGGTCTGGCGATGCTCGAGGATCCCGACTTGAAGGATGATTTTCTGGAGCCGCTCAAGCTGCAGGGGGTCGCCGATGTGGTCGACAACGCCACCGTGATGCGGTTCAAGTTGACGGTGCGGCCGATCCGGCCGTCCTACATCCAGCGCGACGCCATGAAGCGCCTCATCGCGGCGTTCAAGGAGGCTGGAATCGAGTTTGCAAGCGCCGCGGTCGCCGTTCCGCCGGTCGGTGGGCCGTCAGTGGGCATTGCGGCCGCGGCAAGCGCGCCCTCAACGAGAGCCGGCTGAGGCGGCTGCCCGGCATTCTGCATACCGAGTCAGACCGCCCGCGGGGAGAGTTCCATGACACCTCACGTGATCGAGGAAACCAGCAGAGGACGGTGGGCGTGGCTGCGCGCCATCCTGATGCACGAGTTCCGCAAGCTGCTGCCGCCGACCATATTCTTCTTCCTCGGATTCAACCTGATCCTGTTCAGCAAACGGCTCTTCCTGGCCGACTACCTGATCCAGTTCAGCGGCTTCTTCCTGGCGACGACCGCGGCCCTGGTGGTCGGCAAGGTCTTGCTGATCGCCGACACCATGCCGTTCCTGCGGCGCTTCGATAAGGCGCCTCTGGCGCAGCCCATCCTGTTCAAGACCGTGGTCTACTCGCTCCTGGTCTCCGCAGCGCGCCTCCTCGAGGTGTTCATCCATTACCTGATCCAGGGCGGCAGCATAGGTGGCGGCGGCTTCCTGGACGAGATCCTGGGCAGCTTCAGCTGGGACCATTTCATCGTGACACAGATGTGGGTCTTCGTGCTGTTTCTCATCTACGTCACGGCAAGCGAGATCAACGAGCTCATCGGCGACGGCGAACTGTTCAAGATCATGTTCACCCGACGCTCGTCGGAGCTGAAGTCGACGCGTCGGGCTCGCATCCGGCTGCTGGCTCGGCTGTCCCGATTGACCGATGCCCATCCAATCGATGTGCTGCGCGACCCCAAGACGGCACCGCATGCCGAACTGGTGGCGATCCTGCGGACCTTGACGCACGGGACAAGCCCGGGATGAGTGGTTTGGCGTCGCGACCGCGGTGGTTCTGCGATCCGGAGACCGCGACGCAGCCTTCCCGTCATCCTCGTGCCAAGAGTGACGATCTGGTTCGGTCCCAAGGCACCGGCAAGCCGCGAGAGCAACTGGGTGCAGGCAATGCCCGAGAAAGGCTGGAGCTTCCTCACTCGCCTCTACGCCCCGCCGCAGCCGTGGTTCGACACGTCACCCACGGTCCGGGAAGCTGGCCGCTTCGCCGGTGGGCTGGATCGGCCGCCGCAACGGTAAATTACCCGTGGATACCTATCCAAGCACTGCCACCACAGGCACCCTCCAAGCTGAAAGCGAAGAGCGTGGCCCGGCCTGGCCATCGCAGGCGCCGATCGATGACGCAAACACAACGGCAGGGCCATGGTTTGCCCGAATTACGCCCTATGCTTGGCTGCCCTCGGTCAGCGGCAGCACCGGCGGCGACCGCCGTGTCCCATCGCTGTCGATCGGCCAGAGCTTCTCGGGCATCCCCAGCGATCGCAATTTCGCCGGCATGATCGCCGGCACGGTCCACGGCGAGCGGATCGGGCTGCTCGTCGATTATGCCGTCCGAGCGAAATCGAGCCGGTGAAGTGACAGGCCAATCCACCACAGAAAGAACTGAACAATGCAACCCACCGGTCTGAACACAGTGGCCGCGCCACGATCGCGGCGAGGAAGCGCCGCGATGCATCTGGCGGCAGCGGCAGTGGCCGTGATCGTCGGGCTGGGCGCAACCTCAGGAGCGACAGCCGATGAGGCAGACGCCAAGACCCTGTTCAAGGCAATGTCCGATTACCTGGCGGCTCAGAAGGCCATATCGTTCGGGTACGATACCAACTTCGAGGTCGTCACCAAAGATCAGCAGAAACTCGCGCTGGCGAGTTCCGGTACGGTCACTCTCAGCCGGCCCGACAAGATCCGCGTCACGCGTTCAGCCGGGTTTGCGGATGTCGAGATGATCTTTGACGGGAAAACGCTGACGCTGCTCGGCAAGAATGCGAACTTCTACACTCAAATCGCTGTGCCCGGCCAGATTGACAATCTGGTCGACGAATTGCGCGACAAACACAACAAGCCCCTCCCTGGTGCAGACTTGCTCCTGTCGAATGTCTACGATGTGCTGATGCCTGATGTCGTCGACGTGAAGGACCTCGGCAGCGGTGTGATCGGTGGCGTTGAATGCGATCACCTCGCTTTTCGAACCAAGGACGTCGATTGGCAGATCTGGATCGCACAGGGGGACCGTCCCTATCCGTGCCGATATGTCATCACCTCCAAGCTCGTCGCCGGTGCACCGCAATACAGTCTCCAGATCAGGAACTGGAAGGCCGGAGCTGAGGTCGCGTCGGAGGATTTTAGCTTCAAGAATTCAACGAACGCCAAAATGATGGACCTGAAGGAACTCCCTGACATCGGTGATCTGCCGCAGCATTTTGCCATAGGAGGCGTCCAATGACCGCGTTGAAGCTGTTTGCCGTCGCTCTGGTGGCTGGGATCGTCGGGCTTGGAGGGCTCGACCTCGGAGAGCGGCTTTCGATCCCTGGCGTGCACGGCATGATTTCGACGGCCGAGGCCAGGGTCGGACGCCCGTTGACACCGGTGAGCGTTGCCGGAGTGGGACGGCGCACGGTTCGGCGCTGTGCGGTGGGCGTGTATAACTGTTAGAGGCGGCAGCGTCGTTGCGAGCCATTCCACGCCGCTGGCGCGGCCCCGGAAGGGAGAAGAAGTTCGGAACTTCTTCAAGAGAAGCAGCTGGTTTTTGACTGCGAAGGACGGGTTGCCGCCACCGATCTGCCTTCGGCCGCAGGATACCCCAC